>NZ_WTKT01000024.1:0-56227 GCF_011378685.1 Pseudoalteromonas sp. C8 | reverse complement strand
ACCATTACATCAGGTTAACTACTTATGCAACTGGCTTAAACCCAGTTTGATGTATGGAGCGCACATGTCACCCGTTATTTCTTCAATGCCTTTTATTCCTGAATTACTATGCCCCGCAGGCAGTTTAAAAAACATGCGCTACGCTTTTGCTTATGGCGCAGATGCGGTTTATGCAGGGCAGCCTCGCTATAGTTTGCGTGTGCGCAATAATGAGTTTGACCTTGATACTCTGCAAGTAGGAATTAGTGAAGCGCATGCGCAAAATAAAAAGTTTTATGTGGTGTCTAATATTGCACCGCACAACGCTAAAGTTAAATCGTATTTACGTGATATAGAACCGGTTATTGCGATGAAACCCGATGCGCTAATTATGTCAGACCCTGGTTTAATTATGCTGGTTCGTGAAAAATGGCCGACTATGCCGGTTCATCTATCAGTGCAGGCAAATGCAGTTAACTACGCAAGCGTGCAATTTTGGGCAAAACAGGGGATTGAACGTGTTATTTTATCACGGGAGCTGTCGCTCGAAGAAATAACCGAAATACGCACACTCTGCCCAGACACCGAACTTGAAGTGTTTGTACATGGTGCGCTTTGTATGGCGTATTCGGGGCGTTGTTTGCTCTCTGGTTACATAAATAAGCGCGATCCAAATCAAGGCACATGTACTAATGCATGTAGATGGGATTACGATGTAAAACCTGGTGTTGAGAACGAAACTGGCGAAATGGTGCATAAAATTGACCCCAAACAGGTGATTCCTACTCTGGGTGAAGGCGCGCCAAGTAACGATGTATTTATGCTAGAGGAACAAGGTCGCCCTGGTGAGTATATGCCTGCGTTTGAGGATGAACACGGCACGTATATTATGAACTCAAAAGATTTACGCGCAGTGCAATACGTAGAGCAGTTAACAAAAATGGGTGTACATAGTTTAAAAATAGAAGGGCGTACTAAGTCATTTTATTATGTAGCGCGCACAGCACAAGTTTATCGCAAAGCAATAGACGACGCAGCTTCGGGTAAACCATTTGATACTAACTTATTTAAAACTCTCGAAAATCTAGCGCATCGTGGTTATACCGAAGGCTTTTTAAAACGCCACGCTCACCAAGATTATCAAAACTATGAGTACGGTCATTCTGTATCAACTAAACAGCAATTTGTGGGTGAAGTACTTGGGCGCTGCGAAAATGGATTAGTTGAAATAGACGTTAAAAATAAATTTTGTACAGGCCACTCTTTAGAGCTTATGACACCACAAGGTAACTTTACTTTTAAGCTTGCATATATGGAAAACAAAAAGGGCGAAAGTATTAGCGATGCTAAAGGCTCCGGTCACATTGTAAAAATACTGCTAGATGAAGACATTAACTTAGCGCATGCTATTTTAATGCGTAATCTTGAGGAACACCAAGATACTCGTAATCCATTTAAACAAGCTGTTTAGCTACAGCTGAATATAGTTTTTTCAAAAAACTCGGGGTTATAAAAACCCCGAGTTTGCGACTTTATTTAAAATAATATTAATTATTTTTCAAGTTGCTTTAGCTTATCTCTTCGCTCTTTACGTTTTTTTTTTAATGTTTTGCTTGCATGTTTTTTAGGTTTTTCTTTACTCATTACAAATAACTCCAATTAAATATATAAAATTAATAAATAAAATTGAAATAATTTACTCTATATTTCCTCCTTAATATTAATGGCTATTATTTCCCAAAGGTGGGATTCCCCAGCTTCTTTATATTCAATAATATGATTTATTTTATGCCCTAAAAGAGCGACCCCAAGAGGAGAGTGAAATGATACGTCACTAATAAAGTGCCTTCGTTGGTTTGGAGTCACTAAAGTTATACGGCGCTTAAAACCGGTGGTTATATTTTTAATAACCACCGTGCTATTAATTTGTACATGCGGATTGAATTTTGACCAAGGCCGCTGTGAATACTCGACTTCTTGTAGTAAATACGCAAGCTTCAGCGGTTGTAATAGTACCGCTGCGTCTGTGAAGTCATTTTTAGACAGGAAAGGTTTTTTACGCTCGAACAGAAAAGAAAGCACGGACTAATCCCCACAAAAACTAAATCGAATTTAAATATATAAAGGTACAGTGTAACTGCCGAGTGTAAGGGTTACACTCGGCTTAAATTCCGAAGGTGGTATTTGTTTTTAGCAGGTATGTGATTAAAGTAAACATATTATCCTCTTTGTTTAAATTAATCATATTGAGTTTAAAAATAAAGTCAATTGAGTTTTAGGTTAAAAATATATTGGCGATAAAATGACAGTTTAAAACTGTTTTTTATGTTTTTATAAATTCGTTTTTTTCCACTAAATTGTTGTTATCTCTGTGTGTTAGTTGCTCACTATGTGATTGAAGTTGAGCGACTAAATAGTTAAGTGCTATTTATGGGATCTATAGTGCCACTTATGCCTATTTATAATATTTATAGATTAAATATACTGGTGTTGTTGTTTATTAAAGTGTAATTGTGTGGCTAGTATTTTATTATGTGAAGTCTAAGCTGCTTATTTTATAGAGTAGAAGCTAGGTATCGGGTAACGCTTTTGTAGTGGCTACGTGTTTTACAGCAGAACCTTTATGTAATAGTCATTGCATTCAACAATGTTAAATAACCACTTTTTATTCGGGTTTATCAAAGTAAATTATAAAGGGTCTCATTTATATGTGGATAATTTTTGCATTACTCGCCACTGTTTTTTTTGGTGCGCGAGGAATAATGTACCAATGGACTTCACAAAAAAAGATTAATCGTAATCTATTATTATTCGGTGTTTTTTTTGTGGGATTTATAATTAGTGCGCTAGGTACTGTGGTGTTTGAGCACACATGGTACGGCTGGGCTGATATTACGGTTGGGCTCGCTTTAGGTTTTGGATCTTTTGCGGCTAATGGGTTTTTGCACAAAGGGTTTTCGGTTGGGAAAGCGTCTTTAATTAGCATCCTGTCGGGGTTAACGCCTTTATTTGTACTTTTATTTGCCTTTTTATTATGGCAAGAAACCTTAACTGTTATTCAATTAATCGGCTTTTTTATTATTTTTGGCGGCCTTTATATTATTCGCTACTCCAGCGATATCTCATTAAGTAATTTACAAGGCGCGCAATGGGGATTACTCGCGGCACTGTCTTTTGCATTTAATGATTTAATGGGTAAGCAATCAACGCTTCTTGAGGCTGATACGTTTGCAACTTTAACGTCTATGTTTGGTTTTGGTAGCTTTCTTTTTGCCGTTAGTTGGTTAGTAAAGCGTAAAAAAATGCTAGCAGAGCAAGGCTCTTCTCAAGCGTATTGGTCTGCCGGTAAAACATTTTCGTGCGGGTTACTTATTGGTTTAACAAATGTAGCTGGCATGGTTGCAATAATATCGGCTTTTGCTATTGGTAATACAGGGCTAGTTTCAGCGATTTCAGGTATGAATATTTTAATTATTTTGTTGTATTCACGCATCATTCTAAAAGAGTCTTTTACACGCCAAGAAGTTATAGGATTAACAACGGCATTTTTAGGTGTAATTGTACTAAGGCTTAGTTTTTGAAAGATGAATTAGCTTAATTACTTTGCTGTGAAAAGCCTACACTGCTACATTTTAGTGAAGTGTTGCAGTGTATGCTCTATAAGTAATCGCACTCGATAAGGGATTTGTTTTCTGTCGCGATAAAGCATAGAAAATGGCTGCCCTTTACTTTGCCAGTCAGGAAGAATGTGTTTAAGCTTTCCGGCTTCAATAAGTGGTAATGCTATATAATCAGGAATGTAGCTAATACCTACGCCAGACTCAACGGCTTGTTTCATCATTTGAATTTCATCAACTTCCAATCGAACATGTGTGTTTGGGTTGAAGCTATATTCCTCGTTCGTGTGCTGATTTTTTAATTGCCACGGTACCAACCCAACGCACGTAACTTTTGGGTGATCTTCTAATTGCTTAGGATGAGTGATGGATTGATAATCATGATTTAAGTGAGTACATAATATATTGTGAGTAAGCTTAAGCTCCCTAATAACCCAATTATCAATGGCAGGATTTCTTACTCTAAACGCTATATCAATCCCTTCTTTTTCAATATCAATAAGGTTATTTGAAAAGCGTAAATCTAGTTGAATATCGGGATACTGCAGTAAAAAATTACAAAAAATAGCACTTAAAAAATGTTTACCCATGTAAATGGGTGCGCAGATCCTAATTTTCCCTTTAGGTTGGTCTTTCTCATCACAAAGTGCTTGCTCTATACACTCTACTTCATCAAACAGTTTACGATAGCGATCGTAATATAACTCGCCAGTATGCGTAAGTGTAACTCGATGGGCATCTCGATTTAGTAACGTTAATTGAAGAGCTTGCTCTAATAGACGTATTCTACGGCTTAAAGTTGATAGTGACATATCAAGATTTGCTGATGCTTTTTTAAAGCTACCTAGTTTTACTATGGTGCAAAAGTAACGTAAATCATCGAGAGAATAACTAGCTGCCATCAGAACTACTTTATTGTTTAGGATGTAGGCAATATTAACAGCGACGCTTTAAAATTTCATTAGAGATTAAAGGGGGGAGAACTGAAATTAGGCAATCAAATTTTATGTGATTTTAATTTAATAACTCTTAAATAAGGGGACTGGTAAATAACGTAACTCAATCTGTTCATCTAAATAAATTAAAAGTAGTTTTAAATCGTTCTTGTTAGAGCCGTTGAAAGTAGATTTACAAATAGTGATTTACATCGAGTGCTCTATATAAATTCGCTTAATTAAGTGATCATTTTTATAAGTCGTCTTTTTTGATGAATCCCTAAAAAATAATTAGAGGCTCTACACAAAAATAGAGCCTCATTTTTATAATTTAGAAGCGATAACTGGCACCTAAATAAACAGTACGGCCATTAACCGTCGTATTGTATAAACGATCATTGGAGTCTGAATATTGCTCTTCTCGTTCATTAGTCAAATTACTGGCTTCTATAGTGAGCTTTAGCTTTTCATTAACCTGATAAAAGGCGGATGCATCTATGTATGTGCTGGCATGAAAACCGTTTTCGTCTTCATCGCCGTTACCCGCTTGTACTGCTGCAATATAGTCACTTCTATAAGCGGCTGCAACACGTGCGCCCCATGAGTCAGAATCGTAATATACTGTAAAGTTACCAGAGTGTTCTGAAAGTCCTGGGAACGATTTATATTGATCAACACCTGAGTTACCCACATTACGGTACAGCGCTTCACCATCAGCAAAGGTATAATTCGCAATAACACCTAAGTTATTAAAAGGAGCAGGTAAAAAGTCGAGATCTCGTTGAAAGGCCAGTTCCCAGCCACTAATATCACTTTCATCTAAATTTTGTGGTTGAATAACGGTAAAAACAGTACTTGCTGTTTGTGGGTTGCCGTTTTCGTCTACGTCGCCTAATAAACTAACTGGGTAGCCAGTCTGGCTGTATGGAATGTCATATGTTTCGGTGATAATGAAATTATCAATAGATTTATGGAAGTAACTTACGGCTGCATACCCTATATTTTCAAAGTAATATTCAACTGAAAAGTCGAAATTAACTGACTCGTATGGTTTAAGGTTTGGGTTTCCTGAACTGATACTTAGGCCATTGGTTGATGTGGCATCATTTTGTACTACACCTGTTGGCACTAATGCAGCGAGTGAAGGGCGGGTGAGGTTTTCGCCATAACTTGCACGTAGCACTAAACTGTTATTACTATCCCACACTAAATTTATAGCGGGTAGTAACCCTGAATAGGTATTTTCAACGTCAACTACTTCTCCATTTATTAACCCTATAGCATTGGTAGTAGTATCGTAATGGCGCACACCCGCATTACCCATTAAGTAACCTGAGCCTAGTTCCCATTCAGCTTCGTACTGCAAATAAGCGCCAAAGGTTTTTTCTTGTACGTTATCGGTAAAATCAGGGTTATCTAAGTTAGGGTCGATATTCATACTCGCTAGAGTGCCTAGTACATCAACACTTACCCATTGTTGTTTATTGTGTGCGGTATTGGTAAATGTAAGGCTTGAATCTACCGTGTCATCCAGTACGCCATCCTCCCAATCACTGCGATTAATGTTGTCAGATTTAGTTTCACCGTTTTCACTTTCAAACTTTTTATTAGATACACCAAACTTTATATTTGAAGCATTGTTTAGTGTGTAATTAAAATCTAATTTCATAGAGTCGAATGTATTAGTTATTTCTTCTTCAGATATATCAATTTCGTGATAACGAAATAAACTACTGTCTGTAGGCTCAAACCCGTATGTGTTTTCACCATAATAAGCATCTTGGCGGTAATCAATTGTTTCATCACCAAATGTTTCTAGATAAACTTTAACACTCCCGGTATTAAATTTAGTTTCTGAGCGCCCCACGAGAGCGGTCATATTTAAATCTTCTGTAATTTGCCAGTCACTTTTTAATACAAATTGGCTTATTTTAGTGTCTGCATATTGGCTGCGGCTTTCTGAGTGTATTGCGGCATCTTCGTATACTGAGTAAATAGCGTCGTTATTTTCATTTATTTCAAGTGCTGTGAGCTTTGAACATACTTGCTCGTTGTTATAAGCAGGGCCTGTACAGCCAAGAGCTGTTGAGCTTGAGCCTCGGTTTTGTAAGTGGAATTCACTGCGATCATTATTCAGTTCACCATATAAAGCATCAAAACTAAATTCAAGGTTATTATTTGGGCGATATTGCAGAGCAAGGGTCGTCCCTAAACGTTCCTGTTCGTTTTCAAATAATGAATAGCGGCTACCACGAGAAAAGCTCACTTCTTCGTTGTTAATTTTATCTTGTAATTCATCTGATAGTTCAGATATATCTGAGCCTGATGCATTTTTTTTGCGCCAGCGATAGGTATTGTAACCTTGCTCATTTACATCACGTTTGCTGTATGCAATTGAAAATAATGCACCAAATTTATCATCCCATGTATTTGAGATAAGCGCTGCAACTCGTGGGCTAACATCATCGGTTTGTGAGTTGTCGCCAAGTTGACCTGATAGAGCAGTATTAAAACCATCAAAATCAAATGGTTTAGCTGTATGAAGCCCAACAGTGCCGCCTATGCCGCCTTCATCCATTTCGGCTGAAAATGATTTTTTCACATCAACGCGTTGAAATAACTCAGAAGCAAATATATTAAAATCAAAAGCGCGAGAGCGACTTACGGAACCTCGGCTATCCATTGCTGAAGACGATGTACCTAAAGCTTCCATACCGTTGAGTTGTACTTGTGTAAAGTTTGGACCCAAGCCTCGTAACGAAATTTGTCGGCCTTCGCCGCCCTCTCGAGTTATGGCAATGCCAGGTACACGTTGTAGTGAGTCTGCTAGATTTAGATCGGGAAAATCTGCAATATCTTCAGCCACAATAGAATCTTGTGCGCCCACAGCATTTCGTTTTAAATCTTTTGCTTTTAACAAACTGTTGCGATAACCCTGTACAACAATTTCTTCCACTTCTGTTTGCGCAGATTGTTCTGCATACACATAATTAGACGCGCCTAATGAACTCATTATAGCCGTTGCTAAAAGCGTACGAGATGGTTTGTTCAACATGATGCTTCCTTGGTTTTTAATTTAAAGTTGATTATTAATAAAAGGGTTTGTGCGCACTAAATGACCTTCGTCAAATTGCACCACATAGTTAAAGCGCGCCTGCTGTGGCGAGCCGGGTATAAAATCGGTTGAAATTACTTGTGCGCCGCTATTTTTTGCAGCATTAAACTGCATTGTTCGTTGCGAATTAGTGGCACTTAAATTTGCATCTGCGCGGGTACGCACCATGAAGCCTTTTAATACAAGTTGCTGAATTTTATAAAAGTCGCGTATAGGGTTGTTCACAATCATAAAAGCAGCTTCGGGGTGGTTTTCATCATAATGGGCAAACATGCTAGCCCCTTTTAACGAAGGCCTATTTTGTTTATAAAGTGCGGATTGTTGTGTATTGCCATCAAATAAGAATATGAACTTACCTGCTAAGGCACGTGTACTTGGCCACCCAAACTTAATGACTGTTTGGTTTAAAGATAATGGCGTTTTGCGTAAATCATCTGGCGTGAATAATAAGTTAGGTAACGATTTTTGAATTACTTCATCGAGTAAATAATAATCTTTCGGTGTAAATTTAAATGGATTATTCCCCAGAACTAAATCAGATCGTGTTTCTTTTACATTGAGCATTACAACAATTGGAAAGTGCTGCGGATTTGCCTCTGACCATGCTTTCAATGTATTCAAACAGCCACTAAACAACACACAATGGCTTTGCACATCAATGTCGGGAATGTGCATTACTTTAAATCCAGGAGTAGCTAATTGCTTTTTTTCTAACTCATTAAACAAAGGCGTTGTTGCAAAAGTATTAGCCCAAGGTTTTATGTATAAACCCCCATTAGGGTCTTTTAAAACGTCAATTTCTAAATGGCGAACACCGCTATTTAACTGTTTAATAATAGATGAATGACCGTAATCAATACGGGCCATTAGCTTGGGGCTTAAATCATTTAATTTATGTTTAACGCTTACGTTTAATGTTTTTTTATAGCTGTTATGTGAGCCAATCATTTGCAGGGTGTTTAATGGCTTAGCGCTAACACTGCTTACATAACCTGCAAAAATAATAAAAATAAAAAATGGCATAGCACGTCTCAATTGTTGAGTTTGCTATCTAAGAGCGAGCATTTATAAATTAGGGGACACAAAAATATGCATTTAATAAAAGTTTCATAATAGAAAAGCATGTTTATAAAATTTTATGTCCCCTTTTATCCATTACCTCGCTCTAAATAATGAGTGAAATAAAAACGGGATAAAGCCATCATGATTAGAGTCAAAGTACTATGGTTAGCACTATGGATTGGGTTATGTATTACATGCAAAGTAAGTGCTATTGAGTACTTTGAGGTTAAAAGTGCGTCGCAGATGGAGACGGTTAAAGTGGCATTTTTAGCTGATATTCATCTACATGATATTTTTGCTAATTTACATGACGTAGATAATATAGAACTACCAAAGGACGTTACCTCAAAGCAACCATTACTAGTGCGTAGTATGCTTGCCCAGCTTCATTCAACACGTCTTTTTAATGAAAATTATTTTGTTTTTTTACATGTATTAGATGAATTAGCCGAAAAAAAAATAAAACTAGTCGCCTTACCTGGCGATTTTACTGATGATGGTCAACCTATTAATGTGCGGGCACTGGCGCGTATTTTAGGTCATTATGAAAAGAAATATGGAATGCGTTTTTTTGCGATACCGGGTAATCACGATCCCGTAAAGCCATTTACAACTCCGGCAGGTAAAGCTGACTTCTTAACGGCTCAAGGTAAAGAGTTTGGCGTTTATAGTTATCAACATGAAAAGTGTATGACTAAGCAGTCTGTATGTGATGATGGTTTAAAAAACTGGGGTTACACTGAAATATTAAGCACTCTCAGTGACTTTGGATTTAGCAAACATAAAAGTGACGTGCTATATGAAACACCTTATAAAAACCGAGAGTTTATATGGTGTGACCCTAATGATGTTAATCATTGTATAACGATGCCAGATGCGAGCTACTTAGTTGAGCCCATAAAAGGTGTTTGGTTAATGGCAATAGATGCCAATGTGTATGTACCGCAATGGCAAAACTCACCGCTCACTTTTAAAGGGTCGTCTGGTGCCGGCTATAATGCTTTAATTGATGCAAAGCCTTTATTGTTAAAGTGGATAAAAACCGTTGTAAAAAGAGCCAAAGCACAAAATAAAACACTGGTTGCATTTAGTCACTTTCCAATGGGGGAGTTTTACGACAATGCAAATGACGAATTACATAAAGTGTTTAGCCGTGGTCATTTTTCTCTACTAAGAGTGCCCACACCACGTACAGCAAAAATATTGGCAGATACAGGGTTAACGCTCCATTTTGCAGGGCATATGCATTTAAATGATACGGCGCTGATAACCAGTAATCAGCACTCCCAGTTAGTTAATGTGCAAGTGCCAAGTTTAGCGGCTTACAAAGCGGCATATAAAGTTGTAGAGCTAAATTTAGCAAAGCAAACCGCGCTCATTAGTACCCATACATTAGACGATGTACCTGGTTTTAATGATTTATTTAGTTTATATGAAAAGGAATGGCAATACCGTAACCTGCATAATCTTCATAATTTTGACCGCACTATTTTGAGCTCAAAGAGTTATGGTGATTTTACCAAGCAACATTTATTTGGGCTGATTAAACAGCGTTTTTTAAAACGCGATTGGCCTAAAAATTTAGTGGCATGGTTAAATGACAATCATCATTTAGCCGATTGGTTTACAAATATGCAATGTTTAAATGAAGCACCGCCTAATTTGCTCTCTCAGCTTGAAGTTGTATCGACAAAAGAATGGCTTCAAGATTTTTATTTATTACGAAATGGTGATGTAACAGCAGATATAACACCTCAAAAGCGTCTTACTTATCAACAACTAAATACTTTTTTAGCACAATCGACATGTAAAACAGATACGCAAATACAGCAATACTTAGCCCTGTTAATAAAAGTAATGGCAAAATTTAGTCAACATACCCAGGGGGAGAATTTCCGCGTTGATTTAAAAACAGGAAAAATCATTTAATACTGATAACTCAACCCTAAGTAAAAGGTGCGTCCACTTGTGGTTGAGTTGTAAGCTCTGAGGGTTGAATTACTGTATTGTCGCTCTTGTTCATTACTGAGATTAAATGCGCTAAATTTAAGTTTCCAATAATTAGAAAAATAATAATTTACACTTGCATCCCAATAGGTGGTCGGCATAAATCCGGTTTCGTTTTCATCGAGTAAAAGGCTGCCAGCACGCACTAAATATTTATCTCTAAAAATAGCGCCGAGTTTAAAATTGAATTTAGGGTGGTCGTAAAAAATCATACTTGATGCGGTAATTTTAGATAAAAAAGGCAGGTTTTTTTTAAATAAAGCAGTGCCACTATTTGAGTCATAATAGGTGACTTTACCTTTATTATAAGCCGCTTGTATATTAATGCCCCAATCAGAATTATGTATTAAGTAGTTTAAACTTACCTCGACTCCCCACTGATAGGCCGTTTCTGCATTACTTAGCCAAAGTAATTGACTATCGGAGGTTGTAGGCGGCGAATCTTCAAATAAAGGCGCTTGTGTTGTGACTATGTAATCCTCTAGATCTTTATAAAAAAGTGATATGTTAAACGAACTGCGACCACTAAAATCAGCCTCTAAGGAAATATCGCTATTATAAGATAAGTAAGGTTTTAGATTTGAGTTAAATATGTATTTTGTACTATTGGGGGTATCGTTTGAGCCATCAAAATTGAGTGAATTTAGTAATGGTTTTGAATAGTTTTTAGAAAGTCCTGCACGAAATCGCCAATTATCGTTGATAAAATATGAGCCATTAAACGTTGGCAACCATAAGTTATACAAAATAGGGGAGTAGGGCGCTTGAGTGTAAGATGTTATAGATTCTGATTGGTAACGCACACCAATATGAGCCTCCCATTTTTCTTGCTCTGTACTTAATAGAGTATAAGCGCCTCTGCTATATTCCTTTATATGTTCTGCTTTGGTCGTGATTAAAAAATTATTGGTTTGTACATTAAATGGGTCAATGCCATAAAGCTTAAGTGCCTCATTCGTGTTTATTTTTAACCACTGCTGTTTTTTATGTGCAATTTGCGATGAAACATACGATACAGGAAGGTCAGTTAACTGTTGTGGTGTATCGGCTATTTCATTAAAAAAAATATCGTTTTGCTGTGCGTTATTCATTTCATTTTCAAACAGCGTCCAATCAGCCCCAAATTGAAGAGTTATTAAACTATTAACGTCATATTGAAAATCTAACTTTGCAAACGTGTACTCACTATTTGAATTATATTGCTCTATATCACCATGATGCATTTGCCACATTGTCGGATTTTTTAAATTTTCACTGTACTTAATATCGGCATAAAATGGCGTTTTACGGTAATCAATCGTAACGTCACTTATACCTTGGGTATAAATTTTATTGCTGTAAGGAATGTCATACTTTGAGCGCTCGTTTCCTAATATGGCGTTTATTTTCCAATTTTTATCTAGTTGCTGGGAAAATGACAGCACGCCTTGCTGATATGCCGTATTTATTTTTTGAGTTCGGCTTTCGGTTGCCACTCGTGCATTTTCATAACGTGCATACACAAGCTCATTATTTTCATTAGCTTGAATGTCTGTCACTGTTGTTAGCCCTTTAATTATAGGCGTAGACTGATCCCCCCTTGGGTATAAATGATATTCATGCCGCTCTCCTTTTAAAAAACCAGAGAGCATATCAAAATCAAAATGCGTGGTTTCATTTTTGTACTCTACAGATAGGTTTGCCCCAAATCGCTGCTGGGTTGCTTGCCATACCGAGTAGCGATTACCGCGAGGGATTATATAATCGCCTTGAGTTAAATGCTGAGCTTGTGATTGAGTTAACGCCGAGAGATCAGCGCCTTCTATGGCAATATTTCGCCAGCGAAATGTATTAGCGCCTTGCTCTAACGATTCTCTGTTTGTGTACGCAACGCTTGCAAGTACCCCCCAATTATTCCAGGTGTTAGAAATTAAGCTTGAATAACGCGTTGCGCCAGTACCTGTATAGTCGTTGTAGCCAAGCTCAGGGGTAATAATAAATTTAAACCCCTCATTATCTAAGGGGTTTATAGTTTGCAGTGCCATAGTGCCAGATACTCCACCTGCAATTTTGTCGGCAGAATAGGCTTTAATTACATGAATTTGTTTAAATAGTTCGGCAGGTAAAATATTGAAGTCGAAAGAACGATCGCGCTGTTTTTGCACTCGACTATCCATTGGTGAATCATTATTTGCCAATACAGGCATACCGTTGAGTGTTACCAAACTAAAATCAGGATAACTGCCACGTATTGATACTTGGCGACCTTCGCCTGCTTCGCGAGTAATGGCTACACCCGGAATATACTGTAAGGCTTCAGCCAAGTTAGTATTGGGAATGTCGGTAATATCTTGTGCAGAAATGGCTTCGCTAATCGTTTTATTATTGTGTTTTAAGTTTCGTGAGCGAGCCAACGAATAGCGGATACCCTTTACTGTTATTTCTTCAAGTGTTTCGTTATTGGTCGTTATTTTTTGTTGAAAAATAACAAAACCCTTGTCTTGAATTTTATATGTTAACTCGCTGCCTATTAATAAAAAATCTAGTGCTTGAGCAAGTGTATGATCGCCAATTAAGGTGGATGTAGTTTTGTCGTCGATAAGTGAAGGGTTACTACTAAAAGAGACTGCATATGCATTTGCTACTTCTCTTAAGCTGTCACTGAGAGAACCGGCAGGTATATAAACAAACGTATGTATGTTTTTTGCGGCACTTGGCATTGCTGTTAAGCAACTAACAGCAATAAAAAAGTACACTAAAATACGTTTATTTAATGTACATACATGTTTTAGCATAAGAGTTTAATCAACATACTTCATTTAAGGTCGCATTAAATGAAGTTCGTTGCTCTTTTTTTCTACATTCCAGTTGTAAGTAGATGCTATTAGCATAAGGCTTTGTTGCGGCGTTTCGAGATTAAATCGTCCGCTAATTAAAGTATTATTTAGTGCGCTATCTACTTTAATTACCATAGGGCTATAACGCTGCAATTGCTTAATAACAGTGGTTAGAGGTTCTTTTTTTGCATCAATCCAACCCATTCGCCAAGCAGGGAGTTGTGCCAACTGCTGGCTATAATCTACAGCTATATGTCCATTTTTTATAACAGCTTGTTGAGAGGAAGTTAATATCACTTTATCTAAGGCCGAGACTTCTACCCTGCCTTCGTACACTGTTACCACTACTTCATCCTTATTGCGCTCTACATCAAAAGAAGTACCTAGTACTTTAATGCTTACTTGTCCGGAATTTATTATAAATGGCCGTGTTTTATCTTTGGCTACATCAAAAAAAACCTGTCCTTTTTTTAATTCGATTTGCCTAGAGTGTGGTAGTAAGTGCGCAGTCAACTCACTATCTGCATTTAAGTGTAAATATGAACCGTCATCTAATAACTTAGATACACGTTTGCCTAAACGTGCTTCTAAAAGCTGAGGTAGGTTAGTTTCAACTGCTGTTTTTGCAATAGGTGTTGGTGTAAACGCTTGTTGAGATATAGAAAGCCAGTACACTGCAAAAGCAATAGCGCTAAAACTAGCTGCTAAGGCGAGCATAGGGAAAGCCCTAGAACGTTTAGCATTAGGCGTAATTATTGGAGTCGGTAAACTATATTGTTTAGTGTAAATGTGTAGAGCCTGTTTAACAGCAGGATCGCCAAATACATTGGCTATTTTCTCAAATGCAGCCTTATTTTCTGTGCATTTTAACCAAAGCGATAGTTCTTTACGGTCATGATCATTTAAATCATTAATCCGATCTACCCAATCTGCTGCCTGTTCTAAGCGTTGTTCGTTCATTAAAAAACCTAACCTGCGTTGATTAAATATAAAGAGCGTAAAAGTGTAATAAAGGGGACATTTTTATTGATTTTTTTCTATGTGAAGCGTTATTTGTATCATTGCGCGCGTAATATGTTTTTTTACAGATTCTTGGCTCATATTTAACTGCAGACTAATTTCTTCGCGACTTAATCCGTTAATACGTCGAAGCATAAATACTTTTCTTCTTAAAGGTGGCAACTCTTCCAACGCACTTTTAACAAGCTCGAGCTTTTGCTCTGTAATAGACTGTGCCTCTGGATCGCTATTATCATCTGTAAAAAGCTCAATATCTTCTGCTTTATTTGGTTGGCTTTTATTTTTTTGCCAATCACTATACATAACAGACTTTGCGACTTGATTTATGTACGCCTGAAAGTTTTCAATTTCTAATGTGTCATTTCTATTTAAAGTTCTCAGCAAAGCTTCTTGGACTAGGTCGTCTACGTCATCGGTATTATTTGTTCGACGACTAACAAACTTACGAATATGGCTGATAACGTTTTTTACATCGCTTTGTTCAGAAGAAATATTTAAATTCGATGGCAGGGGGCTTTTAAAAGTCTTCATTACTCAGTCTAGAATTTTATTTTAAATAAATACTAAGTGAATAATATGACCAATTGATTACAGGTACGCTTGGGCGATTAAGTAAATTGAAGTAATGATACGAAGAATAAATTATCATTTAGAGCATCTTAACGCTTTAAATAGGGTTTAATTTTAGGCATAGAGTATTTGAGCAAATAACGTTTTGAGAAAGACTAAATTTTTGGAGGTACTATATTCCCTTGTTATCACTTATTTGAATGTTCTTTTAGCGAGATTAGCGTATGACTAGAGGGCTTAAGCGCTTTTCGGCAGATCAGCTAGTTTTATATTAACTTAAAAAATGACATAGAAAAGTTAAAATAATAGTATCAAACTTAGTAAATGTGCAGCTATTTTTATTGATTAGGATCAACAAAGCAACAGAGAAAAATAGGCATAATTCGCGGCTGTAATTTACACCTAAAAATAAAATGGTGTGTTACGAATGTGTGCTACGATTTAATGAAAAACAAAGGTTTTTTATTGAACTTGGATTGTATGAAAAGCAGTCAAAAAACATTTCATTTAAATCTATGTATATGTTTAATAATGATTTTAATTGAAGGGGCTTATTAGTGGCTTTACTCATAAATAGTAAGTGCATTAACTGCGATAGTTATAAGGTTGTCAATTAAAGTCTTTAAAAACAGGTTGTTACTTTGTCGTGCTATGGCTTGTGCTACGATTTTTAGTAATTCATAAGCACCTAGCTAGTATCTTAAAAACAGCCTTAAAAGGCAAATTGTATTAACTAAAAAATTAAAAACACAAACTACCATAACCTTTGAATCGATATTATTTAATAACGCTTTAATACCTGTTCGATAGACGTTGGCGCATTCTTACCTTGAGCTGGCGATTTTGTTAATTCATATAAACGGGTCAAATCGTCAAGAGTTTGCCATAAAAGTAATAGCTGCCTGAATGAAATGAGCCCAGTAACTTCAAACTTTTTTATCGTAGAAGCAGGTACCGTACTTTTTTAGCTAACGCTTCGCGTGACATTTTTGCTTTTTTGCGACCTTCTTTTAGATGTTCTGCAAAAGCTAGCTGCACATCACCTTCGCTTAATAGTAGGTAATTAATAATGTAACCCCCAAGAAAAAAGAGACACAGCTGTATCTAAAATGGATTTAAAATAAGATTAATGGATACTATGGTGTCTATTTTTTTGCGAGTAAAGCGTTTGAGAGGTGTTAATGCCAAGCAAAGTTGATACTGGCTAATCTCATTTAGGTTCCCTATACAATAGAGTGTAAATCAAATTAGAAGCGTAAAAAATTAAAACGCATTTTAGTGTTTTTTACTCCTCACCATAAATTGCCTTTTAGGGAACTTTAAGCTGCATTCTAGGCCTTAAAGTGACTTATTGGTCACTTTAACTACCGTCGGTTATATCAAAAAAGTTAAGTATTGTTTTTACTTAATCTACTTTCTTAGCGTGTTTAACAAGCCTAATTAGAATGATTGTCAACACAGCAGCCGGTAATAACCATATAAAATCACTCATTTCTAACCCTCAATATTGAAACAATACTCTAACCTTAATGCTTTTAATGTGTTTTGCAAATCTGTTCATTTTTACAGCTTCTTCTAGTAAATTACCATCACTCAGGCCTAGTTAGTTTTAGGACAAATAATCATGAAACATCAAAAATCATCGTTCATACGCCAATATGTACGTGCTAGTAAATCACCGTTGGAAGATGCTTCAACCATTTTGTTTTTTGCTGATGTAGTTGATAAGCAAACACTAGAGCTTGGACACACCCATTATATTTATTTGCATCGTGATAGCGTAGTGAAAACACTGGGTATTAGTATCTCTAATCCACTTTTAGAAGCTAACCCTGAGTTTACAGCACGTTATCAAGATGGGCTTGAGATGGTTGTTTTTTTACTAATCCATATTGAGCAAATGGATGTATGTAAGGTTGATTTTATAGAAACTAAATCACTAGTTTATTTTTTTATAATGAGTGCTTGAATTCACCTTTAGCTTTATTAAACCTTGGAAGGGGCTGTTTACTTTTTTAATATACTTGTCATCTATTATGGATAATGGATTTTTATATTCATTAAATTGTACTTTTATATTATTAACTTCTTTTAAAGTTAATAATTCATGCTTAACTGCCAAATATGCAATCTCTTTGGAATTGAGCCAGAGGGTTTTGTTACTTTTACTCGGTTTACAAAAATAATTTGTTAGTTCTGAAAATCTGCAATAATCAAACACTGTAGCTTTTGTTTTTATCCCGTAGACATGTGACATATCAACACAGATAGATAGGCCACTTAATTGCTGAAACTTATTATGGGCTATATTTAAAGCTTTATTTAACTGCGCCCAACCTGATGCTTTACTCCCCAGGTTTTCTCTAAAATTCTCTTTTAATTTCAATTCACAAAAAATAAGTTCATCTTTCGAAGGTTGAGCTATAAAGTCTATTTCTCGATAGCTAACCTTAGCCTTGGTATTCGAATACTTTAATATTCTATCAGTGGCTTCATTTGTCAGTGTGGCCAGAAGCCTCTGAACAACAGACTCCCATTTCAGCAATGTTTTATTGTAAGTAGCGGCAAAGGGATCAACCGCTTTATATTCACGAACATTGTCAGAAAGCTTTTTGTATCTTTTGTTATTGTAAATATATGAAGGGGAACGAGGGCTGATTAATTCGACTTCAAAGTATTCATTATTCATTTTAATTGCTCGTATTGTTGAACTTACAATTAGTAAAACGGTACGATTTCTTCATAGTTAACAAAATAAAAAATACTTTTATGATTTGCATATACACTTAGATAGCGAACTTTTCTAGTCAATTTTATTAGTTTGAACCGCAGCAATTGCTGCAAGGCATAAACCCAATTTGTTCAAGAAGAGTTTTATCGAACTGCATTTCAGGATTAAAGCGAACAAGAAAATATTGCTTCAGCAAACCTTTCAGGTCAGTTTTATATTTATGCCAAATATTTAATGGATGATCTGCTATCTTTGCTTCCTTAACTATATGTGTGCCATATCCTTTGTTCTTAATAATGTTCAGAGTGTCATGATCTTTTTCCATAAATACTTGTGCTGAATTGATGAGATTATCAATTTCTTTTTTTAATTCATGTAGATCAAAATTTCTCAAAGTAGTTAATCCGCTATTACTTGCTTTTACCGATTTAGGGGGATTTCTCAGAACAAACCGTGCATCTAAGCGTTTTAAAAATAAGGGTTCATTGTCTTCTAATAATGCATAATTTGCTTTTACAAAGCGGCGAAATTTTTCAACCTCAGCGTCGTCTCTAGATTGAATTTCTGGCGGAATCTCAAGGTTTATATATTGTGAGTGCAGTCTTTCACATTCAGATGTTGAATGAAATGCAGGTGTCCCGCCTTCCCAAACATACTTTTTAGTATCGACAGGCTTCCATTTTTTATAGGCTTGGAAAATATGTTCCGGATTAGAGATTGTTTCTTTATAAGCATATAAAAGATTTAGTTCTGGTGTTGATAATAAAAAAGTAAGAGAAGAATCGTATAAGTTTTCAAAATCTTCAATACTCCCTTTAATTGATGAAAACGTTGCAATTTTTAAAGAGTTCGATTTTGTAACGTATACATCTAAAGATGCTTTGGCTTGCTTAAGTGATGGCTCAATAGGATTTTTGTTCAACATTTTTGTATTCCAGGTGTTGGCTATATAAATGTTAAACGGATCGTTTTCTTATAAATTAACAAATATTAATTTTTTCTGCGACTTTTTAGCTGAATCTATTCAATAAACTTATTTCGAACTCAAAAGGTTAAATTTCACCATTTTGGGTTAACCACTGTGTAGCTCTTTTATCACCCTTGCTATGAGAAATTTTAAATAGTTCGACTGCTTTAGTATAATTGACTTCAACGCCATGCCCTTGAAGGTACATATAAGCTAATGGAAATGCTGAATGAAAGTTGTCATCTTCAAGAGCTTTATTATTAAAAAAGAAAGCTTTTTCGAAATCAGATGGAATTCCTAATCCATTTTCATAGATAAGACCCAACATACCAGCAGCACCAGACCTTATTAACTTATCTTCAGACTGAAATGCTTTCATCAGCCATAAAACCGCTTTATTGGTATCTTTAGCTACTCCTGTTCCACCCAAGTAAGCTTCTCCTACTCGATAATATGATTCTTCATTACCTAACTCTGCTGCCAGCATATTCCAATAAAAAGCTTCTGAAAGGCTCTTGGCTGTACCTTCACCCTTTCTATACAAACTAGCCAAAGCATTACACGAAAGAGCATGGCCTGCATTTGCTGCGATTAAATACCACTCAAATGCAGTGTAACTATCTATATCGGTGCCCCAACCGTAATTATTCATACGACCCAATTCATATTGGGCTGATGTATGACCTGTATTTGCAGCCATAGTGAGCCACTTATGTGCCTCAACATCATTAATCGATATTTTTGTACCCGTTAGATACTCATAACCTAAAACATATTGAGACTCTAAGACTCCTGCATATGCGGCTTTTTGTAACCAATGGACTCCCTTTTCCCTAGTATTTTCACTCCATATATATAAAAGCCCAAGTTGATGCATTGCTTCGGTTGAACCATTATTGGCGGCTTTTTCATACCAAACCTTTGCAAGTTCATAATTTTTTTTAGTGAAACTATAATAGTTACCTAGCTGAGATTGAGATCGCCTGTCTCCTTCTTTTGCTTTTTCCTGTAGGAATTGAACATTAAAAGCTGCAGGCTTAGGAGTCATAGATAAACTAAAACTGGAATAATATTCTTCATCTTTAAATATATTAATAGAGCTGGTTATTTCTAGGTAACCCTCTTTAACTACTCTTAACTCATGTTTACCTGGAGGTATATGCTTATGAAACGGGGTTAACCCAACAAACTTATTATCAACAAAAACTTTAGCACTTTTGGGTGATGTGGTAATTTTGGCATTTTTATATTCAGTAGTGTACGTGTCTTGACTTGTAGAAGGCGAGATAACATCAATAATATTACCATTTACATTCGAGTAATTTATTGACGAAATATAGTCTCCTTTAGTGGAGTATTTGGTTGTTTTTTTATAGTAATCCATTCCTTTTCGAAGAATAGGCTGACCCATTTTATTAAGGTAATATTCTTGGGTATGTCTTCCTAAATCATCATAATCATTTTTAAATATTGCGAGCCCATCTATTTCTGTTCGATTCCCTAACTCATCCCAAAATGATTGTTCTATAACATTACCTTGATCATCGTACTTATACGTATTTTTTACAGCATCCCCTTCTATTCTTATGGGTTTTCCATCGATACCAAAATAAGATTCGGAAAGGGTATTTCCTCTCATATCAGTTTCAAAAACGACCTTGGCAAAACCATCACTATTTAACGTTAAACGGTTATCTTCTCCAAGCATAGTAAGCTGTTCCTTAAAGCCCCATTGGTTATACGCTATAACAGATTTAGCAACATTATAAATATCTAACGTTGGTTTTTCATTATCATCTAGGCAAGCTTCCGTTAATATTTCAGAGTTTTCATTATAAGTTCGCTTAACTAAAGTACATCCTAATTGGTTAGGCGTAGGCTTTAAGTCCTCCCCATAGTGAAAAGCCTCTAAAATACGACCTTGGGCATCATAACTGATGACTAGCTTTGAATAGCCTTCTTTATTATTAACGGGTCGAAGCATAGAATTTAAAAATGAAATTTCACTTAACCTACCATTAAGGTCATATTCCATTTCTCTTATAGCTATATTAAATGGTGACTCTTTCAGGTTACCTTTAATATCAAACAAATAAGTTTTAGTAATATTCCCTCTTTGATCGATATCATTAGATATTTTTGCTATACCATTATCGCTAACTGGTACTCCTAATTTATCGTGATAGCTCTTTTCTTTTTGATTACCCCACTCATCAAAACTGAAGCGAATAATACCGCCATGTTCATTTTTATCTGATACTTCTTTATGTAAGATATTGCCAAAATGGTCATATTCATATTTAACTTTAGCAATGTTGCTATCACCAGAAGTAAGACTGCCATGATTATCGATATAATATTCTAGTTTTATTTGACCATTCTGATCGTGTTCATATTTCACCCCATAATATTGATTTATAACAGGCTTTTTAGTGCCATAGGCATTTTGAAATTCCTTCTTTATTAGGTAGCCATCTATTGAATATGTAAGTAAATGCTGAGATACATCAGAGTTGGTGAAATTTAATGAATTATTTTTTTGCTTAAAATACGGGAGAAATTTAAGGTTTTTCGTTTTCTGTTTAAAGTTCTTTTTTCCAAATTTAGAATTTAAATCGGCAATAGCCCTTTCTGTGCCATCAAATTGAAAGTTGGTTGTTCTAATTACTTTCTTTGTTTGATCTTTAGCAACAATTGATTGAATCATGCCATCAGTTGAAAACTTATACTCCCAAAGTGCTGTATTATTCTTCAACTCGTCAATAGTCAAGGTGTTAAAGCTATTCACATGAGCTAAGCGCTTTAGTACACCGCCTTGATAATCCATGCGGTAACTAAAAGTTCTATGCTTTACTTGCTCACTTGTTAATTCATTAATACCAAAAGGTACACTCCACTTTTCACCGACAGCAGAATAATAGTGAGTTTTAATCCGGTTTATATCCCATTGATATAAGCCGATTGAAAGAACGGGTAATACAATAAAAATAAAGAAAAATGTATAGTTTTTTTGATTTTTAGCTTTTAAAGATAAGGTTATATAGTCATCTAGCTTACGATCAAAAATAATTAATAACTTCTGATATTCTTTACCTTCTTTGAGTAACTGGTTATCTTTAATTAAGTAGTTTTTATGATTTTTTGGCGCTTTTTGCCAACGAGCATACGAACCATCAACACTATAACGCCACAAAAGGTATTCTTTTGAGTTTTCAATCCATTCCTTTAACTCTTTCCAGTGACTGAATAGGCTGTCATGTGCCAGTTTAACTACAGGTTTATGTTCTTTATTACTAATGTTGGTAACTAAGTTACTATTAACAAATGTATCAACTAATTTATAAAGCTCTTGATCTATTTTTTCGATTTCAGATAAAACAACTTGTCTTGCAAAAGGCAAACCTTCAGGGTTAATACCGACAAAAAAATCAAAGAATTTTGATATCAAAGTATCAGAGGGATTATTATCTTCTATTACCTTTGAAGCTCTATATGCAATTGCCCCTGAAAGCCCACCTAACTCTTCGTAATGTTTATATAAAAGTAGGCTTGATGTTGGCTCTTCTTCTAATGCTTTAATATAAAGTTGCTCTAACAAAAAACTTACCATTGGTAATGCAAACGGCACTTGAATGGCTTCTTCTATAATAAGTAGATCTAAGCTCTGATTATCATTATCACTCTGCTCAAAATGAATACCAGAAAACAGTGCTTGATCGTGCACTATTGATTGCCACTCTTTTGCAGTTAGTTGTGAGGCAACATTTGAAATAATAGGAGAACGAAGAGCTTGGCTATCTAATAAACGTCCTAAATATTCATTTCTTACAGCCAATACTATATTTAAAGGAGTTAATGATTTCGCTAATAAATCGATAATGCTCAGTTCATTAGCAATTACACTGATAGCTTGATCACTTTGACTAAATACTTCTTCATATTGATCTAAGTAGAGTAAGCAATGAATAGACTGGTTAGTTAAAAACTTCTGAAAGAAACTAATTCCATCATTTTTTGATGTATTAAAAATTTCAATTATTTCATTAACATTTTGGCAAGGGATATCCCAGGCTTGAATAAGTTGTTCAAATATAAAGCTTAATATCCCTTGAGAAAGATTTAAGGAGCTAGGTGTACATGATGCCCAAAATAAAGATCCATATTCTTTTTCTAGCTTTGGAATTAATCCTGCTCTGATTAGTGAAGACTTTCCTGTACCACTGGCTCCTGAAACGATCAATAGGCCGCTATTATGTTCAATATCATTATAAATACGCTCTACGTCTTTATCGCGACCAAAAAAACGTACACTGTCTTCATAATCAAAACTGCTTAACCCTTTAAAAGGAACCCAGCGGCCTAAAGGATCTCCATCATAATGTTTACCTAACAGCTCACCTAAAGTTTCCTGTAACCTATTTGAAGCTATTAATTGCCCATTTAATTCTAATAGGCGCTCTTTAAGTGATGCTGGAATTTCTTCATCATTACTTGCTGGATAACAGAAATAAAACTTAGGGATATTATCTTTATTTTCTTCAACATAATTACAGACAGACTCAATTTTTTCAGTTATCTGAGCAATTGAATTGATTTGACCAGAAGTTAATACTTCACCTGTTGCAAATATGGGATGTTTAAAGTGACTATTTTTATTGAGTTTTAATCGCCACCATGCATCAAAACAAGCTAGAGCAAAACCTAAACCACTACTTGAACTACCCTGAGTAAAGTTGAATGCTTTGTTGTTACATGCAAATAAATTTACGTTAGCTCTAAAGCGAGAATGTTGCTCTAATTTATTTAACGAAATATATGCTGCTATTGCAGATGATTGAAGGTAGCCCTGCTGTTCAATGAAAGATTCATCGGTTAATGTCTGCTTGAGCTTTAAGCTCAAAACAGCTTTAACGTTCGAATCTCCAATTCGACTTTCTTGAGGACGTACCCCTATTTTTAATATGGTAGTGGTGCTAGTTAGTATATGAATCATTGATATATCCCTATATTTTATTGCTATTATTCAATAATTACTTCAATACTGATCTTCCCTTTAACAAAGTTACCATCAACCTTATTTAAGTGTCCGCTACCTTCAGCTTCAAGTCCTGATTCATCGACATATAAAGCTGCCGTTAATAGGTTAGTTCCATCGTTAGAGATACAAATATTTAAAGTCTTACCAAGATAAGAAGATAATGACTGTTTCATTTTTGAATTATCTGCTTGATTCGATATTAGGTATAAATCGACCTCATCTTCTGATCCTATTACTTTTCTGATATCTAAAACAAAACCAGCGCCACCGAAACTTAATGGTTGAGAAAACCAATCTGCTAAGGATTGCCCAGAAGCTGCAAGTAACTCTGTTTCTGCAAAGGTATTCGTTGATGGTTTTCTCTTAGGTTTAAAAGAAACAACATTTTCGCTGTTTGTAACTTCTTCATCATTGATTTTATTAAGGCAAGCATTAATCTCTTGTTGGAGGGATATAGGGATCCCGTTTCTCAGCTCAGCGTTAACATCATCCATAATTTTATTAAGCTCGTCTTCTTCATGTAAGGCTACAATTTGCTTAGTGATATCTTCTTGTTTCATGAATGAGCCTTTGAGTTTTCCATCTGTTCACGTAAAAATTGAATTTGTTCATTAGGGTTATTAACAATAACCCCATGTGGTTGAGTACACAGTGATACTTTTTCAACAAATCTCTTTAATTCTTGTGTAGGGTTGCTTGAGCCATAACCAAGATGTTCAGCTAAAGCCTTTAATGACATGTCATAATCGCTAAACTGCCAAAAAGCGGCTTCAAAAAATGTTTTTCTATTTTGATCATTAACTTTATCTAATAATGATAAGTAACAGTTTTTAATCCACTGATATGCCTCTTTTACAAAAAGTTGCTGTTCAGGTGTATCAGTCTCAACAAGTGTTAACTCATTTTCATCAACATCATCGATATGATCATTTTTGATGTTTTCATACTTATTCTCTGAGTTTAATCTTTCGGCTTTCGTTAGACGTCTATTAATGCCTAAAGATGCAAGCAGATCCATGTAACATGAATGAACAGTTTGCTTTATATAGGCAGTCGCCATTTTTTGTTCATCCTCAGTGTCGAGGCTATTTTTTTCTAAAAAACCTTGCTTAAACAGTTTGATAAATGTTTCTTGAACAATATCCTCAATTAAGTTTTTATGCCCCAAATCTCTAACTTTCCAATTTGTTATCTTTTTAATTAATAACATATATTTTGCCAACTCTTTGTTATCAACTTTCATACTTTAGCCTGAGGTTTATTACATATTTTTAATTAGTAATAATAATACCAAACAAACTTAAGTATTTTAGTTTTAAAGCGTTATTTCTTTCAGTTTTTAGAAGCTTAGTGCCATACAACTTGGCCACGTTGCCAGATAACATCACCATTTTTTTTAAATGCTATGGCTTTGTACCCTACAGAGTTTCTGTTGTTGTTTAACCAAACAACCTGATCTAGCTCAGGGTTTGGGCATGCTTGCGCCATTCTCTCAACCCAACTACCTAAATCACCTTTTCGATTTAGTGGTTTAGCAATCCAGCCTTTAGTATCTGATGTGTTTTGTTGATAATTCATTACATATCCTCAATTAAATAGTTACTTATAAAGTGTTTAAAGATTTACTTACTCGCAGATAGAAACCAACTGACACAGGGAGAGTTAACAATTTTTTTTAAAAAAATAAATTACTTTTCTAATTTACTGCTTTATATGGTTTAGAGAGTATTTTTAACCGCCATAAACTCGTTTAGATAGAGTTGTTTAAATTAAAGTGTGAATCTGCATACAGACTATAAGTGCTAAAACTAGTTAACAAAGGACAATTAAGCTTTCATAAATTCCCTGCTGAGTACCTAGTTAGTTGTAGGACAAATAACTAGGAAAAATCATGAAAGATCAAAAATCGCCGTTTATTCGCCAATATGTACGCGCTAGCAGATCACCGTGGGATGACAGCTCTACAATTTTGCTACTAGCTGATGTTGTTGATAAGCAAACACTAGAGCTGGGCTTCACAAATTACATTTATTTACACCGAGATAGCGTGGGGAGTGTTTTGGGTATTAGTATTTCTCAACAGTTATTAGCTGCTAATCCTGAGTTCTCAGAGCGGTATTTGGAGGGTATTGAAATGTATGCCTTTTTACTCATACATATTGAAGACATAACAAAATTTTGCAGCTTGTTTAGTGCGGAATTTGAGCAACTATTTATGCTAAAACCCAACGTATATTTTGCAGCTGCAGAACATAGTTGGTTACGGTTAATTGAAAGCTCATAAACTCTGGCGAGCCTTTGGGCTCGCTTTTTTACTTTTGAAGATTCTAATTTAAATGTGTTTTAAATAAATAATTTAAATACACTAAAAAGTCACTATTTCTCCCTGGGAGTGCCTATTTATAAATAACCTCATAATAAGGGGAGTAAGTAATTATTAACGGACAATAATTATTAAGTTAATTTAAAATAAGGAAATTATATGACTTGCAGATATACCTCTACTCTAGACATTCTAACACTGTTAGAAGATGTAAAAACGGTTGTTCGGGATAACGATCATAAAATAAACAAACTCATGCTAAGCGCAGATAACCCTAACTTTAAAGGGTTTTGGGCTATTGTAGAGCCTCAAATTTTTAATAAAAAACATCTTAATTATCGTGGCGTAAAATTGTTGATGTATAAATTAATGATTTGTTTAATAAACGATGTACACCAACCCGTACCAGCATATCCTGATTACGATGACGAGTTTTATGAAGAGCCAGAGCAAGCATTTAGTGATGCGCCAGAAGAGCGCTTTGATTCAGTTTTTGATAGCAAGTTTGAGGATGAGTTGGAAGAAGACTATAAAAATGATATTGAAAATGAATTTGTTGACGAGTTTGAACAAGATCGTATTGATTGTAATATCCAAGATTCAATAAACAGTCTTCTAAATAAATAATAAAGGACAAATATAAGTTATTTTAATAATAAAATAACAGCCTAATCATTACCCCTAAAATATGCCATGAGTCATTATTTGCAGGCTCACTGCTTAAGCTGAGACCTGGTTTAAGCAGCTCAATCTCATTAATAGAGATTACACCTCTAGGGGAAGGCGTGATGCAAATATAGCGCCTTGTTATTATTTCACAAAAGCGTGTATTTAATAATAATGTTGGCAAGGCTTTAAATAGGCCAAAAGCAAAGGGGGAGTGGATTAATATCTATTCCCCCTTTGCTTATCTATCGCTTATTGATAAAACATTTCATTAATTTCCTCACATAATTTAGTGCGGAAAATAATAGACGAGTGAAGTAATTCAGCATCGCTTTCACTGAGAAGTGGTGCTCGTGTCTTCTTGTCAAAACGTTGCGGCATTTCCTCAAATAACTGTTCGTGGAGTCGCTTAATGTCATCAAAAATTTTGACTGATTGGGAGAATAAAAAAATCTTACTGTAATCGCCCTTTTTTAAAGACGACAAATATTTTAGTAAAATGGCCTGTCGTGCAGTTTTGTTTTTAAAAGAGTGTTCCACCTCAATAGCGACTATTGAGCCATCAGGAAGTAGCACAGCGCCATCCACGGTTCGTGTAGCGGATAGGCCGTTAATTCGTTGAAATTCAGGCTCGGTAATAAATCCCTTCCACATTGGGGCGTACGTTTCATCACTATGATAATTATGTATACCGCGCAACATTACAAATGCGTTTATAAGGTTGTGTACTACATTATTTTGGTTGAACTGCAGAGCAGGGTTTTTATTGCTCCTAAAATACACGTCGATGCCCATTAACTCCTCGGCAAATTTGGCAGCTGTATATGTAGGAACATAGACGCGACCATCTGGACTGCGGTGTGTTTTTACCATCCGCAAAAAACCATCTTTTTCTAGCCGGTTTAGATGCTCTAAAGCTAACCGATGATTGATGGCATATAGCCAACGCACAATGCCTGGTGTAACAATGGAAAACCGAATTGCAATTAAAACGGTTAATCGTGTTCGGTTAACCCCTTTTTGATGATTGTTTACGCCTGGATAATACCGCATATCAATATCAAAATAGCGAGGGTAGTGAGTATGAAGAGTGTTGTTCGTTTCCAAATTTATTGATGGTTGTTGTGTCATTTTCTAAAATCTTTCTGGCTAGTTAATTAGTAAAATTAACTAGCACCATAGTACACAAATTACCGTTATTTGATGACTTAAACCTCGTTTTTCATTCCGAGAAGCTTTAACAGCATGCACGTAATGATTGTTGCGATAATAATCGCAACAAAGAGCAGCTTTCAGCTGATGGTCTCTCAACTTCGTTGTTCAACCATAGAGCCTAAAACGCACGCCAGCTCTGGTGTTTCTCCGCAACGAGCTGACTCGACGCGCTATCGCGCTAGCGTTTTAGACCCCGCGCGAATGTACCGTGCTCCGCCCTGTACTAACCGCCATACTGCCGCTACAGACAATGCAATGGGTGCCCCATAATTTGCATTTTTCATCTGCTGTAATTTTCTACGAAAATAGATGGTTCGATATCAATTTTTGCAAAATTTTTATCGAATTTCGCTGATGCGAAACACTATCGCGGTTAGTACAGACCAGCTGTACATTCGCGCGACTCCATACATTTTCGGCTTCGCCTCCAACGTATTACGCGAGCTATTGGTCTCATTCTGAGACGCTTTTTTTGCAGTTTGTCGTGCCGAAAAATGCGTTTTAAGAGCGTCTATCAGACAAAAAACGTCTTCAAATTAAACTTATTAATAAACTTTTTAGATAAAGAGGAGAGGGTTTTTACTAAAAAAATTAAGTGAAAATAGAAGAAAAGTGAATGCCTTATTCAAACTGTTTGTTGCTGAGCTGCGCAGTCAAACAGTTTTTTTTATCACGAAATCATTAAATTTGATAGCATAAATTAATAATTAAGAAGGTTTAAAAAATGAAAAACGACGCTAATGATATTGCTATTAATCCAGCCAGCGGTCTTCCTATCACAAATGCGAGCGCTAATATGGTTGATGTTGGTGGCAATGTGGTGGGCCAACCTGATAGGGTCATGACTGTTTATGAGATTGAAGAGTCGATAGCGGATTTAAACGATGATGGCTGCTTTGATGCATTTGACACGTTCGATGATGGCTTTTAATGCCCAAAATATTGAAAGCTATTAGTGGGTATCGAATAGAAGTTGTCTATTCGATTATCGCATTTAGTGGCTCAGCTGTACTTTCTTTCCTGTACCAATCAACTCAAAATTTTGGCTGGTTTATTACGCTGACCATATTCTGTACCAGGATGGCTATTGGCATAATCAAATATGAGCAATATCGCCAAAGTAATAAGCGTAGTATGAAAATCATGCTCAAATATTTGTTATTTAAATTTGTATAAACCTGTTTATTTGTCCTAAACGCAAAGCGTCCTGATTTTATTAGGGCGCTTTTTTTGTGTAATTATTTTTATAATGCAGCGATCTATATCATGTTATCTTTAAGTTTGTTGCAGTGAATATAGGCTTAAATTAGGCTCTTGCTATGAATCTTTATAATGATATTTTTGAAACGGTATTAGCGTTAAATGAGCCTAATAATAGCGAAGCTGATAGTGATTATAACCTCAACTTAAAAGAGGTTAATTCGGCTCACTACCTGAGTATTTCAACTAATGAAAAGCAAGTTTTTTTAGAAAAACTTGGCACTTTTGATTGAGTAAAATTGGACAATAAAATCGCACTTTTAAAACATGATACGCAAAATGCTCACTTAATTGCACTAACAAACACTAAAATAACTAAAAATTCAGGCTTAAGAGTTACAAGTTGTATTATGTCGCGCTTTGATTCGGTATATACCCCAAAGGGTATTGCTGATCATGTAATGTTCAAATATATACTCGCGAGCACTGAGGTGCTAATTACAGGTTTTCATAAAGGAGATCGTGATGGGCGTTTTTGGAACTCAAGAATTAGCACCGCATTCGAATCGGGGCACTTTGTGTACTTTTTAGATTATGAAAAAAATGAAATTTTGCATGCTACTAGCCCAGAACATTTCAATGCTCATACTCACTCAATGGAAATTAAATACTCAGGCTTCAAAAAACATAAGGTGATAATAGCTAATTCGTTAATTGAAAATATTTAAAATTATATTAGCTAAAATCTTTCCGTGTAAAAAAAACTAGTATTGCCAATCTTCATAAGCTAAAGGCAAGCTGTTTAGTAAGTCTCGGCGCTCGCGCCAGTTATGCATATGCTTATCCATTAATGCTTTAAAACGTTCATTGTGGTGTCGTTCAAGTAGGTGGATTAGCTCATGCACTAAAATATATTCTAAACATTCAGGTGGCTTTTTAGCAAGTTCAAGGTTGAGCCAAACCCGCTTTGCTTGAATATTACAGCTGCCCCATTTGGTTTTCATTTTTTTGATATTAAGTGAGTCTGCTTTTACGCCAAGCTTTTTTTGCCATGAAGGCAGTAACTTTTCAATTGATCGTTGCATTTCATCACGATAAAAACGGTTTAATAACTTGAGGCAATTATCGGGTGATGTATTCTCATTCACTTTTAACTCTAACTGACCGCTACCTTTCGAGGTAACGGTAAATTTACCCTCAGGCTTTTTTATTGCTAGCCGGTATTTTTTTCCCCAAAGATAATGACACTCACCATTGACCATTTCACGGATTGACTGTCGTTCTTGCTTTGCAAAGTCAACTTGTTGTTTTTTAATCCAAGCAAGTTTGTTAACAATAGCAAGCCGAATGGATTGCTCACTTGTTTTATTAGGTACCGATAATCTAACTTTGCCATTGGGCGGTAAAACGCTTAAATGGATGTTCTTAATGTCTCGTCGGTTAATTTCAATATCAATACCGCCAACTTGTATTACCTCAGTATTAGCCTTATTCACTAATGATATTCCTTTTGGGCTTTTACAAGCTCCATAACTTCATTGATATCGACTTCATAACTTGCTGTCTCTTGCCTAATTGCATTAACAATCTCACGCTCTTTAAACCTATCGCCAAGCCACTCAGCTTTTTTTGTGTAGCGCACTGCGGTATCAATTTTACTTGTAAGTACTTCATCATTGCCAAAATTATCGTAAATAGCCTGTTTGGCAGGGCTATCTACTGAAGCAGGATAGTTATGGGCATTATTGCCTGTAGGGTTCACAACTTTTTTAGCTAAAGCTTTAATTTGTTCTAGGTAGTCTTGGTAGCTTATAGCTTGCTCTCTGCGCTGCGCAATAATAGCGTCAAGTAATGTAGCCATGCTTTCAAAGTACTTAGGGTTTACAGGATTTTCATCAACAATGGTTTTTCTAACGTTATTTTCAATCGCTTCCGCCATCGATTCTTCATTATTTCTAATGCCTTCAGGTAATGAATCAAGTCCTGCGCCGTTATTATTTACCACTAAATCTATTAAGCCAAGTTCCTCAAAATCCATGAGTATTTCGCTGTCATCAGCACGAATATACATATCGAGTAAATGTCGCATTGCAGGCTCAAAGCGTTTCATTTCGAGTAAGTCGCCACTGGCTAGTTTTACTTCGTCACGAACTTTCTCAAAATAAGCGACTTCTTTTTTTATTTTTTCAGCTTCAGTCAGTGAATAACCAGCTTGATCCATCTCATTTGCAACATTGGTGTACGCACGTATAAGTTTGGCAACGGTTTGATAAAGGGTTAAACGTAGTGCTTCTTTTTCATTGTGTTCGTTTTCATCTGTTGGTTCAACTCCTGATTCACCACAAAAGTAATGAATAAAGTCTTTAGTATTTCTTGGTGCTTTTACTGGTTCACATAAAGCTCTAACAGCTTCTAATGCATTGTCTAAATCAGATTTAGATTCTTTGAGGCGATCTTTTAATAAACCAGCAACATCGTCTTCATCGTAACCATCAAAAGCTTCAGCGGTAAAATCTTTAATCGCTTTATCTAATGAGCGAAATAAATCTTTATAATCGATAATATAACCATAGTCTTTATCTTCACCGTCAAGCCTATTTACACGGCAAATTGCTTGAAACAGATTATGATCAGCCATTTTTTTATCAATGTATAAGTAGGTAGCAGAAGGAGCATCAAAACCGGTTAATAGCTTATCTACTACAATAAGTAACCGCATTTGACCAGGTTCTTCAATAAAGCGTTTTTTAACTGTTTTTTCAAACTCTTCTACGCGTTTTGCTGCTTCTTCTTCCGGTTGCTCAAAATAGTCAGCCAACATTTTGCGATAGGTTGCATATTTAAATAACTTTTCTGTTTTACCTTCACCCGTTTCTTCGCCTTTAATTGTACTTGCTGCTGGTTTATAGCTAGTCACAATTGCACATTTGTTAGCTAAGTCTGATTTACTAAATAAGTCATAAACAACACAGGCCTGATGAACGCTTGCGCAAACTAACATAGCATTACCTCTGCCAGACATGAGTGCAGGTTTGATCTCCATATCCATTAAAATGTCACTAACAATTTGCTCTAAGCGAGATTTACTCGAGAGCACTTTTTGCATCGTGCCCCATTTTTGTTTGAGCTGCATTTTTGCAAGGTTTGAAAGCCCTTTTGTTTTTGCAGCAAACCACTGGTCTACTTTTTTATCAGAGGTTAAATGCTGATCTATATCTCTAGCTTCATACCTTAAGTCAAGTACTACACCATCATTTACAGCTTCATCAAACTTATAGGTGTGAATGTATGGGCCAAATACCTCTAAAGACTTTTTCTTGTCCTTTTTCATTAATGGTGTACCAGTAAATCCAACAAACATAGCCTCAGGTAAAAGCGCTTTCATTGCTTCGTGTAACTTACCCGACTGCGTTCTATGACACTCATCCACAAACACAAATAAGTTGCCTTTAGCAGCAAAGTCATTGGGTAAGTTTTTAGTCAGTGCTTCTAGGTAATCTTTTGTCGCTTCTTCATCGTCTTTATCGCTGGGAGCTTCACCATTGCGGCCAAATTTGTGCACTAGTGAGCAAAATAGCCAAGGGTTAGGTTGGTTTAAGGTGGCAACTAAATCTTGGCCACTTTGGGTACGATATATCTCTTCATCAACACCAGAAAACACCTTCTCAATTTGTTCATCTAGTTCGGTTCTATCCGTCACGATTAATACTCGTGAGTCCGTTATGTTTTCGCGTATCCATTTAGCGAGCCACACCATAGTGAGGCTTTTACCTGAGCCTTGAGTGTGCCAAATAATACCATCTTGCTTTGCTGTTACATGTTTTTTAGCGGCTTGAATACCAAAAAACTGATTATGGCGACAGGTTTTTTTAACGCCTGCATCAAACACAATAAAGTCATGTATGAGCTGCAAAAACCGATGCTTATCGCATAATTGAGCAAGATGAGTATCTAGTAAGGTGTCTGCTGTTACCCCCGCAGCTGGTAAGCCTTGTGTGCTATTTGGCTCTTTCCATTCTAAGTAATATTTTTCAGAGGTTTCAATTGTACCGTAGCGTATGCCTTGCGTATCGTTACCTGCCATAACCAGTTGCATGGTGCTAAAAAAATTACGAATAAAATCTTTTTTCTGGTTATCTAAGTTTTGACGAATACCTTCACTTACTGATACCGAGGAGCGCTTTAATTCAATTACGCCTAGCGCAATGCCGTTTACATAAATTACTATATCAGGGCGCTTTCTTTTAGGTGAGAGCTGGTCGCCTTTTACTGTTACCTCTTCAGCAATCGCAAAATGATTAGCTTCTGGGTTCTCCCAATCGATCAGCCAAACTGTTTGATTTTGCTGTCCCGTGCCTTCTTTTTCTTTTACGCCATAACGCAGTAGCCGGTATACATCTTTATTAGCATCAAAGAGCTTTTTACCTTCGCCTAGAGCTGCGGCAGTGTCTAATTTTCGCAGTGCACGCTTAATAAGCGCTTCAGGTGTTCCACGGGCTTTAAGCCACTTAGTAAGTAATGCTGTTTCAATGTTGCTGTTGCCTTCGCGGTATTCCCAATCACCTAAATAGTCGTAATTAAGCTGCTCTTTGAAAAATGTTACTGCTCGGTTTTGGGTTTTTCGTTCTAATTGACCTACATTACTCATACTACATCCTTATAAAATCTTTCAATCAAGCAAATTATTGGCTTTAAATACATTGTTTTCAAAGCGTTAAATTTATAGCACTAGTATTGTATTGAACTGTTCGACAAACCAGTCAAGCAACGGTCAAGCAAATATATCTAACTTGGCATTTAGCCCCAGTGCTTTTCAATAAACATGGTTAAGCTACTTTGCCTATCTTTAATGGCTGCTATATCCCATGTATTAGTTTCTGGCGAAATAAACTTTTTTAGCTCACCTTGGCTCAAATAGGTTGAGCTCTCTGAAAGCCTCTGCCATTTTTTATTAAAAGCATGATCTTTTTTCGATGAGTTAGATGAAATACTATCAAGAACTAAATTCCCAAGCCTATGCAAAGCTATATCTTTAAATTCAGCTTCATCATCAACATCCCAGCTAACTAAATGTTTTGATAATTCATTATTCTGTGCCGCGATATGCTCAAGGCTCAGTTTTTCTGCGTTGTTTTTAGGTATAACAATATCTCGCCATGACAGTTTCGACCATTGGTTTTGATTGTTACCGCCAGAGCGAAGATAGTTCTCATAACGCCATAAAATATATAACGCTGATTGTTTACTATTATTATAGAAATTAGGGCTTTGTATATTGGTTTTCATACGCTTTGGTATATCCCACCAACTACTCATATTGGAGAGTTCTTCAAATAGCCATTCATAGCCCCAATTATGGTCACTGCTGTCGAATTTTTTTGCTATCCAAAGTAAGTGAGAATTGCCAGCATTTGAGCGCAAGTTAGCTAGTCCATAAGCTTTAAGGCTAAACTTCTCCATTAAAAGACACGCATTTTTAAATTGCACTTTACCGTTTGAATCATCCTCGTGATAGGTCTTTATCAGCAGAGGCCAAAAAGGTGCAAGGCGATTTAAAATAACTAAGTGAGTAAATTCAGCAAGCTCATCCATGCTTTTATATATACTTAACACATTTTTATAGGTTTGTTTTAGGTTCGAGATAAAGCTATTAATCCAACTAACAATAGCCTCAGATCCTTTGTGTTCCAAAGCATTAATTTGTTTTTTAATTAACTTTTTGGGTTGTAAATATTCGTTATCAGTCCAAGGTATAAAAGCTGCACAGTAATAAGAGAGTATACTGTCTTCCTCAGGTGTTCGTGGGTATGTGGAAAGCTCTTCAATATCACGGAAAATAGACTCAAAGTTACTATGAATCGACTCTAGTTTATTTTCAGAGGCGCTTTTTGAATTTAAATGTACGTTGTGCATCAAAAAACTCTTAACTGCCTCTAGGTTAGTTAGTTTTTTCCCTCGGTCATTTTGAAACTCAAAAATTTGGGTCGCAGTAGATAAATCGTCGATTACATAAGCTAAAACTTGTGCCTCGCGAAGTTGATTTATCATTGCTGACCATTCATGAGGCTTTACATGTTTGCAAAAATAATCGCGAGCAAAAATGAGTTTTTGTGAAGATTGGCTGTCTGGTGTTTCATCAAAATTATCAATACCTAAAATAGCAGATCTAAAGCAGTTATTATCTTTAGTTATTGTTTTGAACTTTTGTTCGAACTCTGGATGACAAATATAGTTAGACTTAATAAAATCAGAGTCTTCAATTTCTGCGTACTCTTTCAGCGCAGTCGCAATAAAAATTAAAGTTGTTGTTAAGCGTTGTTGTCCATCTACTATATCGACGGTTTGGTATGAATATTGGCTATATTTATTGTGTAATAACAGCGTACCAATAAAGTATGGCTTCTTAACATCAACGGCCTGAGTTTTTATTTGATGACGTAAATCCTCAACAAACAGTTCTAATTGAGTTTCTTCCCATGCATATGAACGTTGATAATTAGGAATAGAAAACTGATATTTTGCAAATAGTTCATCAATAGTTGTTAGTATCTCATCACTCATTAATAGTTAACCTTATCATCCCTGTCACTAGTGTTTTCGTTAAAATTTGTATTATCGAATTTTCTAAAGTAAATATTCTATGTTAGTTTGATGTACTATGGTTTTAGTTAATTAAACAATAATCAAGTTAACTCAAGAAAGCCTTTGTAAGCTGGTTAAAGCAAACCCAATATCTTTATCATTAAATATATTGAGTTTTCTTTGTGCCCATTTAGCGCCAGCAGGCCAATTGGCCATGCCTTCTTTAATCGACTCAACGGTTCTATCACACCCTTGCTTAGTAACAAGCCAATCTACTGTAGATAAAAGTTCGAGACCAAAAGGAGATTCAAAGCCATTAATTACTTCAGTTGCTTCTTCTAATGCTGGTAAATATTCTTTAGCTTCAGTATTTAAGTACGTTGAAACTCTTTGCTTCTCTAATTCATTAAACCAAATTACATCTAACGGTTCGCAATCGGGAATACGTTTGTCTGACTTTAAATAACTACCATCAAGCGCATTCAATAAATGTTCTAAGTTATTGGCATATGGACCATAATAACTTGCTTCAAACTTGAGTTTTAATTCGTTTTTCAAGCCTGTATTTTCGATGGTTCTTTGTAAAAACCAAGCGAGTTTTTGAATTTCCAACAAGCTACATTCCATGCCCAAAATCCAATAGCGTCTCACTAATTCTGCAACCAATGCTCTTGCTGGAGTGAGTTTTTTAACGCCTGATTTTTTAGCCACATTTTGATATTGGCTGGTAGGTTCAAACACAATAATATTAGTGGTTTCAATGTCTGATAATGTTTTTTCAATTTCCGCTTTAACATCAGGCCAAGACAATCCACCTTGTCCTGCGCCAAGTGGCGGTATTGCTATAGAGCTAACATTATTGGTTTCTAAAAAATGACGAAGGTCGATTAAGCCGTCTTGTATCCATTCCATTTTAGATTTTGCACGCCAATGCTGCTTAGTAGGGAAATTAACAATCCACTGCGGACCCATTAATTCGCCAGTTTGCGTAACAAACATTTTGCCTGTATTTACTTGTTTAGCTTTGCAAGCGCTAGCATACTCAGCCATGTTTTTAGGAAAGCGCTCTTTGAACATTAATGCAATGCCTTTACCCATAACCCCAACAGTATTAACTGTGTTAACGAGTGCATCTGCATCTGCTTCGAGTAAATTGCCTTGTGTATAAGTGATCATTAAAAGTACCATCCCGGACGTACAATAACGTCCAAATTCATATTGCGCTGTTGAATATGTTGTTTTAATTGTTGTTCAACTTGCGTGTTGTAACAAACTATACCGACTAAAGCATTTATCGGACAATGTTGCTTTATCAATGCTTCTGCTTGGTAGCGTTCAAACTTAGCAGGATCATTTAGATCCCTAGCAAAATTTCGCGTTTGTAAAATAGGCCAATCTATTTTCCCCAAGTTATTTAAATCAGAGTAAAAATTCGCCCACTGATAGTATGCATGCATGTCTGTATAGACAAAATCTAAGTTCAGTTGTTCAACTTTGTGTAACGATGATACCAAAATAACGATATCTTCGTTAGCCCTCTGTACAACACCTCGCCCCGACTTAATATTGAGTAACATTGGCGAGAAAGGGGTAAAGTAAAACGGCACATAGTCATTTAAAGTACCAAATGGTGGAATAGGTACTGGATGAGTTGCTCGTTTCTGTATCAACTCTGAACTACCTATTGCTTCCCAATTAGGTGATTGCACCTGACGATTGCCACAAAAGCTATTGCCGCAATGTAAGCCGTTATCTAAAATCCACGGTATATTATTGCGATGCACAATACGCCATATCAGCGCTTTTTGTGGGTTAAGGGTTGCACTGTAGTCGTAGCTCATGATTAAGCTTCCTTCGCCTGCTTAAATGGCAATCTTGTGCGGCCTGTGAGTAGCTGTTGCATCATGCCTTGTTTTATTTGGCGGGTTTTCGCCAAGCGCTGTTCAAGCGTTTGGATTTCGTTATCCATATCCGAGAGGATAGTGGCAATTGCGGTTTGTTCTTCTTTGCATGGCAGCAGTACAGGACAACAATTGATAGCTTTCTGATCAATAGTTGTCATTGTTGCTGTCTTTGAATTTGCTATTAAATGTAGCCTTGAGTGTTTTGCCAAGCAGTTAAGGTACACATAATTATAATCTGCAATTTTAGGATTAACTCTAACTCTAATCAGATGGCTATCAAATACAACTTCCTTATCGCTTTTAGGTAAAACATTACAGAATGCTATGCCATTAGGAACTATAGATGAACGAGTAAAGAACAAGTCGCCTTCATTGACCTTAAACGCTTTTAATTCTGTTTTCGATGCATTGAATAGCTCTAACGATTCAACTGAGATCGGAGCTGAAGTATACATGTCTGATACGTTAATAAGCGGGACACCTTTTCCTTTTCGTGCAGGTTCATAAAATAGCCCATTTTGCATAGGAACAAGAGATATGTCAGCAATTGTAGAAACATCCCAATCTTCAGGAATCTCACCTAGTTCGCTAGGTTTTGTGCCTTTGCACTTACCTTGAGGAACGCCTTGCTTTTCGCCTTCGGTGTAAGTGGCGAATTGCGGTAAACGGGTTTTGCCAGTTAGCAATTGCTGCATGGTGGCGGTTTTAATCGCTTGCTTTTTGGCTATTAAATTTTCTAATTCCGTTAATAGTGCATCAACATCGGATAAAGCATTGGCAATGGCGGTTTGTTCTATACGGCTACTAGGGCAAGGAATAAGATAGTTTTGAATTGCAGAGAAAGGAACTCGCCTGTGACCTGCGCTTCCAACCATTTCACCTTCTAAATCTTGCCTTAAACTATTTCTAGTAGTCCAAAAGTATATAAATTTAGCGTCTGAGTTTTCTTTAGCGCGAAGTACATGAAACTCAGTACTGCCAAAGCCAAAACGAGTAGTTATTTTATCTGTATAGCAGCCTTTCCCATTTTCAAAGCATGGTGTAATTTTGGCTACTAATACGTCATTTTTTTCGAAGTAAGTAAAGCCAGTTTTAATTTGTTCGAATACTCTTTGTTGTGGGGTAGTCAATTGAGCTGATTCGCTGACATCTTGCATCCCAATAAACGTTACAGGGTCACTTGCTTTTATTGGTTTCCTGCTAATTGATTGTTCAAATAGTTCTCCAAAATTGATACTTTCCCAATCATTAGGGATAACACCTACATCAGTTTGTTTATATCCGTCAGGGACGATTTGTTCTAAAGCATTCATAATGACCACTCCAAGCCCATTGCTTTTAAGTGGTCTGCGACTTTATCGCTAAGGTCATCAACCGAGTTGGATAGCTTTGGTAACGGTGTGCTATAACGCTCTTCCAGCTCTTTAACACGATTAGCCATTTGTTGGGTCACACGTTCAATTTCTGCCACAATATTAGCTTGTAATGTTGCCAGCCACTTATCATCAACAATCAGGGTTTTAATTTCATCAATAGTCAGTTTTGGATATTGGTTAAATACAGCTAAATCTAATGCTTCTTGCGCTTCTTTCACCGCTTTTTTAGCAGCAGTTTCAGCGTTAAACAACTTGGTTGCTTGTTTCAGTGCTTTAACTTCGTCAACATCTGTTGCTAGTTTGGTTCGTGCTGCAACGCTGGCTTTGGTGATTTTGTCTTTATCGTTCATGGCGTCAGTTAATAAACAATCTTCAGCACTATTTTCTTCAAGATAGCCTTCAAGGGCTTGAGTGGCTTCGTCTTGTTTAGCTTGTAGGGCATCAACCTGCGCTTGAACACCTGCAAAGTAACGAGCAACTATTAAGCGTGGTGGAATAAGCTCGGCTTTGTACTTTGTTTTGTTGATAATTAAATCAGGCGTTTCTTTAAGCTTCTCGCCTTTCTTAGCCACTAACTCCCGTAAGGTATTACCTGCTTGCCAATCATCTTGCGCTATTACATACACATCGTCTTGTTGGGTATCGGCCCAGTAGTCCATCAGAATTTGGTAAATATCGTATTTGCTTAATAGGTCGCTATTGGCATAAGCATTCAGTAAGTTTTCTGAAATATTAAAGATAAAGTCTTTTGGATTATCACCCACTTTAATATCTTTTAATTTAGCTTCTGGTATCCACTGTTTAAATGGCAATAAGCTACGGCTGGCAAAGTCTTTAAACTCTTGATGCGCAAGAATGCTGCTTTTAACTTGGCTGGCTTCAAGCATACAGAGGCTGTAATCGTTTCGTTTAGGTTCAGGCGCTGGCTTGAATAAAGTCGCTCGAATGCTTGGAAATATTTGCCAGTAATGCTCTAGCGCATCGATATCACGGTTCGGAATGCCGCCTTGAAGGTGTGCGCTTAAATCGTGTAAATCTTCTGGCTCAGATGAGTCAATATAACGAGGGATATTAAGGTTAAAATCATTCTTGGCGATTTCGTCAATCGGTACTAATCGGCTAAAGCGTTCAAGCTGTGAACCTTTGTTAAATACATCAACAACTTTATGTATGTCTTGGCTACGCAGGCGGTTTTTATTGCCGTCTTTAATAAAGCCTTTGGAAGCATCAATCATAAAAATAGAGCGACCTTCAATGGTCGGTAGATTTTTATCGTCTTCAGTAAAATTAGTAACCGCTTTTTGCGCGTGTTCTTTATCGATCACGATAATACAAGCGGGAATACCCGTACCGTAGAACAGGTTAGCAGGTAAGCCAATAATGCCTTTGATGTAACCTTGCTTGATTAGGTTTTCACGAATGGTGGCTTCGGCATTACCACGGAATAATACTCCGTGTGGTAATATTACTGCCCCCTTACCGGTACTTTTTAAGCTTTTAATAATGTGTAGTAAAAAGGTGTAGTCGCCGTTTTTTTCTGGTGGTATGCCCCACGTAAAACGGTTATATAAATCGTTTTCTGGCGTTAAGCCACTAGTCCAGTTTTTGTTTGAAAAAGGCGGATTAGCGACTGCAAAATCAAAAGTTTTAAGTTGACCATCTGCGTCTTTCCAGTGTGGTTCAGAAAGCGTATTACCCTTGAAAATTTTAGCCGTTGTATTGTTGTGTAATATCATGTTCATACGAGCGAGTGCGCTAGTCGCGTTATCCATTTCTTGCCCGTAAATAGACAGCCCTCGGGGTGCTTCGTCACTGGCTTTTAATAATAACGAACCTGAGCCCGATGTAGGATCGTACGCGGTAGCATCTTGGGGGGTATCTTTTGTTATTCCCACTACTTTGGCTAATATTTGAGAAACCTCAGATGGCGTATAAAACTGGCCTTTTGATTTACCCGATTCAGTCGCAAAGTGACGCATTAAAAACTCATAAGCATCACCTAATAAGTCGTCGCCGCCAGCACGGTTGGTTGATAAGTCTAATCCCTGAAATATACCTACCAATTTGGTTAGGCGGTCAATCATATCTTTGCCTTTACCGAGCTTGTCTTCATCGTTAAAGTCGGCAACATCAATCACGCCCTTAAGGTCGTTTTCTTCAGCAAGGGCTGAAATGATTTTATTAATTTTATCGCCAATTTCTTTATCGCCTTTAGCGGCAATCATATCGTCATAGCTTGCACCTTTTGGTACGACTATCATGCCGTAAGGGTCGCCTTTAAATTTGTCGCTTACGTACTTCATAAATAACATAGTCAGTACGTAATCTTTATATTGGCTGGCATCCATACCACCACGTAGTTCGTCACAACTTGCCCAAAGAGATGAATAGAGTTCTGTTTTTTTAATAGCCATTGGAGTTTCGTTTAATCCTTTTGAAAGCGTTATTAGAGCAAGTCGGTGCTTAAGCCTGCGGCTTTGAGTCGTTGAGTGAGGTTGCGCATTTTTGAAAATTCAGTGCCAAAACTGTCTTTTAACCCTACACCTTGGCAAAACTCTTTAGCGGTTATGCTTTTTAGATTATCAGCGTATTTAATCATTTGTAGGTGCATTTCGACAGTAAACTGATTGCGTGGCGCGTTGTTTAACGCTGTTTTGATATTATCGAATATCACTTGCTCGTTCATAAGAGTGTACTTTGAGAAGAGTATTTAGCTAATTTATATAAATTAGCTAAATAAGCAAGTGAAGATTGATGATTGTTTTTCTTTATGTGGCTAACTTATTGTAAAAAATAGATTTACTGGGATGTTGATTTGATAAATATTAAGCCTCATTACTATCAATCAAACCTTAGAGTGTTTGCCATTTCAAATACATCATCAGTAACATCTTTTGCTCTGTGTCCTTTTCCTTCAGGTTGACAAACAAATTTAAGAGAGTCTCGAATTGATACTTTGTCTCCAGAATAGTCAGAGCCAATGATGAAATTATCTGCAAATGGAGCAATTGCATTTGCAAAGGCCGAATTGATTATATCTCGTGACTCAAAATCTCCGTTTTCTAATGAGATCATTGCACCAATTATTGCTGCGTCTATCATAGTGCCTTCAAGCCAATTGCATGACGAAGCGTATCCCATGCACCACCTAAGACCTGATTCTTGAATATACACTTCCATTTCAAGGGTTTTCTTTCCAATAAAACAAGAGCCGAACAAAAGTCCTGTTATGTTTTGTTGTTTCGATATATAAGATACTTCCCCAAGTATATGATCAACCTTTACATTCCCAATTTTATCTTCATACCCATGAGCAGCAATATAAATAATGGTATTTTTGAAGCCTTCACGGGTGATACAATCTAGTGCGTAATCAAAGCTTTTTTTATCGTAAAAGTTTGCATGAAAGACTTCTGTATCACCGGTATATTTTGCAATTCCTTGCATGAAAGGAACGACAGAGCTTCTGTTATTGTCTTTTTCATCTAATCCCCAAGGCGACTCTAAGACCAAAATTGCGTTTGTAGAGCTTCCTCTTCTTTTTATAATTCCCATATTATTTCCCTTTATAAATATTTAAAATCGACCCTGTAATGTACTTACAGTAACAAAAGTACTAGTAATTTCAATTTATATTAGAGGTTTGTTTGATATATAATAATTTAATTAGATATTTGAATTAATTGATATTAGTAACATATTATGAAAATTAAATAATTTTCTACTAGCTTATAAGACTAATAAAAATGAAACCTTTACGATACCTAACTCTTTTAGAATATATACCTATAAGCCCTTTAAGTATTTCAGTCAAACAGCTACAAGAAAACTTATCACTACGAGGTGTTGAATTATCAACCCGCATGCTCCAACGTGACCTGCAATCACTTTACGAGCAAGGCTGCTTCGGTCTCGAAAAAGATATGCGAAGTAAACCGTATGGTTGGTCTATCAATGCGCAGTGGCGAGGTAGCAACTCAAAAGTAATGAGCACTGAAGTTGCAGAGCACTATCTGCTACTAGAGCAACTACTACCGCAATCTGTCCCCAGAGATGTTAAACAGTCGGTACGTATTAAAGCAGAGCAGGCACTTAAACGTTTTAATGGCCATTTGCCCGATTGGCTATCAAGCCTGCCAAAACCTTCTTTAAAAGTGAATATTGATAGCAAATTAGTTGCGCAAATTGAGCATGCGATTAAGCATAAGCGTGTCGTGAGCGCTGAGCTTTATAGGGTACTTTACGATGAAGCACATTGGTTGAAGTTTGCTGAGTTGAGTTTTTACAACTTAGTTGAACAAGGCGGCGTTTTAATGGCGCAGTTTATGGTTGGGTCGCTTCACGATAAATGCTATCAAATGCCGGTTTATCGCATTCGTAATGTACATGTACTACAAAAAAATCGTAGAGTACCGAGTACTGAACAACTAAAAACGTTGCGCAGTGCTATTAATAAAGGCATGAACCAAGAGTGTATTGAGCTTATCGTAAAAGCTCCCAAACACTCTGCGGTTAATCAAGGATTTATTGAGCTTGGCGAGATGACCGATAAGCAAAGTATTGATGAAAAAAACGTATTACTTACCTACCAAACTATTGATACCGAGCAATTAACCGATGAGTTGCTTAAATACGCTCATTGGCTTGAAGTGATTAAGCCGGAAAAACTGAGGCAAAGAGTTATTTCTAAGCTTAAAGCGGCCACTACAAACTACCTTTGATTAATTTCAAACTTAGGTGCGTCAAAAGTTGACGCACCTATTTGTTATGCTCCTTTAAAAGTTAAGGAGTAGTTATGTTTCAATTAATTCAGCAAAATGATGGTTTATCAATCGGTGTATTTGGTATTGGTGGGTGCGGTTGTAACACGCTCAACAGTATTTTTGAACAACGTGAATCTGAACAAGCGCACTTGTACAGTGTTAATACCGATAAAGTGGTACTTGAACATACACAGAGTGATGAAGCAGTACTAATAGGTGCTGAGCTAACTCATGGTTATGGTGCAGGAGCCGACCCTAAAGTTGGACTACAAGCGGCAGAAGAGAGTAAAGAGCAGCTTTTAACGCTTATTAATGGCTGCGATATAATTCTGTGTGCAACAGGGTTGGGTGGCGGTACTGGGACTGGCGCTAGCCCGTATATTGCACAACTTGCTAGTGAGCAAGGTAAGCCCATTATATTTGTTGCTACATTACCATTTAGTAGTGAAGGGCAGTTTAGAAATAATATAGCGCAAGCAGGTTTAAATGAGCTTAAAGAGCATGCTAATGCTGTTATTACTCTCCCAAACGATCAACTTATTGAAGTGCTAGGTAATGATATTGGTTTATTTGACGCCTTTAAGCATAGCAACCAAATACTTCATTCACTGATAAAATCATTAATCGATATGCTTTGCTTTCAGGGGCTGATTAATGTTGATCTAAATGATTTTGCCAAAATTATGGATTGTCAGGGTGATGCAGTACTAGGTGTTGGTAAATGCGATGAAGAAAGCGAGCTAACTACTGCGCTTGATGGGGCACTTAACAATCCGCTTGTTAATCAAGTTGATATGTCATCAAGTACGGGTGTAATAATACAAGTAAATTGCAAAGATGAAATTTCACTGGGTAGTTATAATCTCATTACCGATACAGTACGCCAGCAAGTAAGCTCAAATGCTTTGGTTATTTGCGGTGTATCAAAAATAGAAACCTTAGCAACCAATTATGAGCTGCTAGTTATTGCTACGGGCGCGAGTTCAAAAATGATACTTGATGACACTAAAAATGAGTCAAGTTCTAAAGTAGTCGCCACTAAACCAAAAGCATCTGATATTTTTGATATTCCTGCTTTTATAAGAAATCAATCTGCACCACCTAGTAAAAGCTCTTTATAGGTTTGTAAATAACGACAACGCTGTATAGCAATATGTGAGCGCTACTCTAATATTTGCAAAGGACGGCGCTTTTTAAGCTTTTGGGTTTGCTGAACTATATTACCCCAGATAGTGGAATAAGCACTTACTGTGCTTTTGACTTTGGCGATGAAATTATTTGAATAATCTAATTTTAAAAATGATTTTTTAGTCGTTTTGTTTTTTAACTTAGCCTGTATTTTTACTTCTTTAAGTATTTCCTTCTCAAATAGGGAAAAGTTTTTATAAAGTGCTTTAATATCAGTGTTATATATTTTATTCGAGTGGTCATAATGTTTACTCATTGGATCGTGCTCTAAAACAGAGTGATGGAGCATTTTTTTAGACTCAATTTCAGCAATTGTTGATGACCCAATTTTTTTAGTTAGCACTTCTTTCATGTGCGATTTTAAGAAGCTGCGAAGTAGTGTTGGATATGCTCCGGCAGAGCCTTTTATATTTATGTTATCTCGCGAGGCCGCTACCATGTTTTTTGGTGCATGATATTTAAGTGCTCGGTTTAAACTCTCTTTACTGATGGGTTTTGAGTCGTCTTTAACCTTGCAAAATAAGTAGGTGCGGTTTATGTCTGGGTTTAATTTTAACTCTTGCTTTATTGCTTTTTTCATCTCGGGTGTGAGTTGTATTTTAAACTCTTTTTGGTTTTTCATTGCTCCGCGAGCTGTATGGGTTGTTTCAGGAAACGTTAAAAATTTAGGATTATCTAAATCATCTATATACGATAGACGTAGGTTGCAAATATTTATGGGCCTTAGCCCTGTAAACATCATCAACAGAACAGCATTTATTAATGTATTATTTTTAGCTGTTTTTAGGTTTATGTATAGCTGAGAAATTAGAGATATATCAGTATATGCCTTACAAGGAATAGGCTTCGCCGTTCGAGAAGATATATAATTATTGTCTATCTCTAGGAATGGATTAGTGCCGTTATTATATTTATTTTTTGCGAACACCCACAGTTTTTTCATCTGCTCGAATAACTTAGCCACATGCGGACCACTTTTCTCTGTTAGTAGTTGGTCAAGCGTTGCTTCTATTATCTCAGGCGTAATAGTTTGAAATAATGTATTTTTACCAAAGGCATTTTGAATTGCATTAAGGTAAGAGGTGTATGTTGTTACTGTGGTTTCAGCTAACTTGCTAGGGCTATGTTTATTTATTGACTGTAAGTTTTCTATTTGTTTACTCACTACAAATTCGAATGTGTAATTAGAGGTGTTCTTTTTGTATATTTCGGCCGCTTTTAATTTTGCTGCTGAAAAACTCATATTATTAGAATCACCAATCTTTGTGTTTTTTATGCCATGTTCTTTTTTAAAATGAGTAAAAAATTTAATAATGCCATCATGCTGGAATACAATTCTTATTTGATCTTTAAGCTGATATTTTGAAAGCCTTCTACCTTTGTCCTGCGCTAATATAATAGTCGCAAGGCTGGCTAGCTCTTCCATTGACTCGTCATTATACGGTGGCCTAAATGCATTAAATTCAGCCATGTAAAGGTCACGACTTTTAATCGTGACCTCACATGGTTTTATTGAATTTAATACTGATGTTGCCATTAATATATAAGCCTTAAAAAGTTAAAATCATCAAATAACTGATGAGGTATCGCTCTAATAAGGCAATGATATGAAATTAATTTTTTTTACAAAAACTTTGGTAAGTCGAAATTAAACTTTTTTTAATTATTTTTTGCTTTAGCTTCTTGGTCAGTTAAATACCTCTCAACAACAGCTCTTCCTTCTTCGGTTAAGATCAAATCTTTTGCTACTCTGCCCGTATCACCAAGAGGCTGATTAATGAAGTTTACATAACCTCGTTTATAAACTAGATGATCTTTAATCCTATCTCTCAGGGCTTTCTTTTGGTTGTTTTCTTTAAGGTTTTTAGCTTGTTTACTTTGCATACCTGTAAGTCTGAGTTTTTGGCTTTCGAGTTCTTTCGCTCTTTTTAAAATACTGGCTTCATGAATTTTGAATACATTAAATTTTAGCTTTGTTGAAGTGCCAAATAGCTCTTCAGATTTATCATAATTCAAGCCGTTTGGATCGTCCTCTTTTCTGAGGTGATGAAGCGCGAGTCTGGTGAGTTCTTCTGCGTGTTTAAAATGATAGCCGTTGGCAACCATAATCGCTTTTGCGTTGGATTTAAAAAAGCTTCGGCACATTGTGCAAAATGCACCTGCAGATCCTTTCATTACAATATTTCTTTTATCTCCTTTTACTGCATCAACAGGTGAATAATCTTTAATGATCTTATCCAGCGACCTTTTAGCAAATGGTTTGTTAAGATCGCGAGGCTGAAGAAATATATGATCAGGGTTACAGTTGGGTAATGCATTTTCCATCCAGGCTCTCTGCTCTAAAATAATGGCGCGCATGGCCTTGGTTAATGGCAGCTTATATTCTTTTTGGTTTTTCATTTCTCCACGAACCCCAACAACAGATGCCGGAAAGGTAATTAAGGTTGGAAAGTCGATACTATTGAGCCACTCCCACTTCATTTGTGGAATATTAATAGGGCGTATGCCTGTCAAAATCATAAATCGCGCAGCATTTTTTTGATGTACATTTGGGGCCGATGCGAGGTTTATCCATAATTCAGCTATCGAATCTAAGTCTGTATAAACTTGGCAAGGACGGGGGCTTTCTACACGGTCAGATACGTAAAAGTCATCGATATCAGCAGCTGGGTTTTTACCTGAGTTAAATTTGTTTTTGGCAAATCGCCATACCCTTCTAATTTGTGCAAAAAGCTCAATTGCTTGGTTGTTGGACTCTGCCTGGATAATTAAATCTACAATCTTTTCTAACTCTCCAGCTGTAAGAGATTGGAACGCACGCTTAAGTGGGAAATGATGCCTGAGCTTTTTTATTCTGCATTGATATGTTCTGAGCGATGAAGCTGCAAATTTAGTGGGTGCGGTGTTATGACGCTCTATTAAGCTTTGTTCATAAGCATCAAACACAGTTTTAATATTATGATTATTTAAAACGCCATATTTCATTTGTTCAGTGAGCTTACGCGCTTTTGCTATTGTTAATTCAGGTGCTTCACCTAACTTGGTATTCGCTATACCAGATGATTTTGGGAAGTTAGAGTAGAAAATAGCGGTGCCAGACTTGGTGAAAATTAGTCGAATATGGTGTTGTGCTTCGTATTTCGATAATCTTTTAGTCCGACTAGGTCTAAGGCTTTGTTTATCTGCACTTTTTTCTTCAAAAAATATGATATTTTGAGCCAGCGTAGCACACCGATTTATGTGCTGCATAGAAAATGGAGGTTTGAGCTGGTTCCATTCTAGTTTAGCTTTCGTGTATTGAACTTTGGTAAGCGTTGATAAAGAGTGCTTCACTTTGTAATAACCTATATAAATAAAGGCCTTGCGGCGATTTTTATTGATTGAGATCAACAAAGCAACAGAGAAAAATAGGCATAATTCGTGGCTGCAATTTACACCTAAAAATAAAATGGTGTGTTACGAATGTGTGCTACGATTTAAAGAAAAATAAAGGTTTATTATTGAACTGGACTTGTGTAAAAAGTAGTCAAAAAACATTTAGTTTAACTCTATCTTTTTGTTTTATAATGATATTAATTGAAAAGGCTAAAAAGTGGCTCTACTCATAAATAGCAAATGCATTAACTGCGATATGTGTGACCCAGAATGCCCTAATGAGGCTATTTATATGGGCGCGAAGATATACCAAATAGATGCAAACAAATGTACTGAGTGTGTGGGGCATTACGATAAACCTACTTGCGTAAGTGTATGTCCAATTGACTGCATAAAGCCCGATCCTAATAAGCGTGAAAGTTTAGATGAGCTGGCTGATAAGTTTGTGCTGTTGACTAACTTATAACTTGTTCAGGTATTTTGCTAAGCCGCTTTTACTATAGGTTAAAAGCACTACCTACATTACTTATTTAGCTTGTAGCTAAAGCCCGCAGTCATGCATTTTTAGTTTCAATCAAATCTCATTGCCTTCATTAATTATCAACTATATTGTGTTACCTTAAGGCTTTATAAACTCAAGTATAAATCTAAGTTTTAGATTGCATTCTATAGGAGTCTATTTTGGATATAGGTATTAACGCTATTCAGGCTGTATCTCCAAAACGAACAATATTTATTAATGATGAGTGCCGAGTATTTGTAATTGGCGATCTTGATGGTGATTTACCTGCCTTAAAAAACGCACTTAATAACGTAAATTTTAACCCTGAAAGAGATACTTTGTTTTGCCTAGGCGATTTTGTTGATCGCGGGGATAAAACATATGACTTATTTACATACTTACAAGCCATTAGGGCATGTATGATATTAGGTAATCATGAGCATTTAATGTTGGAATCATTATTAAGTAATGATAAAGCGGCTTTTAAATTATGGACTGACAATGGTGGCAATTGGCACAAGTCGGTATCGAGAGAAAAGCTCAGTGTTATGTGCGATGAGTTACTAACTAAACCGCTTTCAATAGTACTTGAATATCGCGGCTATAAAATTGGGTTGTCTCATACATTTTCACAATCGTGGGATTGGGAAAATTACCCTGATGATAAGTCGGTGATTGTCCAGTCTCTATTGTGGGATCGTGAAGTAGTTAAACAAAATAAGGTAGTTAAAAGTCATGGAGTCGACTTTACAATACATGGACATAACTCAACTAAAGCACCTTTTTGGGTGGGTAATAGTTATCATATAGATACCAATTATCTAGGAGGAAAGCCGACACTCTTAGAACTCTCTGATGTTATTAATAAATTAGATAATTAGTATAAAGTTCGTTGGTTGTTGAGCTCATATAAGTTAATTTTCAGTAAAGTACTCTTTTGCACCATACTAAGGATACTAAGCGTGGATATGTACTTTAAAAAGCGATCAGAAAATGATAACTACATAAATATCGAATAGCTGCGGTATAAGCTTTTCCAGGCAACTTAAACTTTTTATAAAGATCAAATTATCCCCAGTTTGAAAAATTTAACCATTAAAGAATAGCAGTTCTTTAATGGTTAAATTTTACTGAAAGAGCTATTTAGATTTTAAATTACGGAGTAAATAGCTGTTTATTTTGTGTAAGTAAATATACAAGCTCCGTTATAACCCATACATCATCAATATTATTCTGCTATAGCTATTTTCTTAGTCCAAGCTTCTGGCATGTTAAGTGCGCCAACCGCTTTTACCATACAACGAATTTCTTTCCCAGACTCTTCACTCGTAATATCGTAGGTATTAGTTGCTGTGTATGTTAATGGATAACCATCAGCAAACCAATAATAACGAATATCTGTAATATCTTGTAAATTAGCATGGCAAGTTATGGTGTCTCCAATTGTTTTTTCCCCTGTAATAATTGGTCTACTGGTAAAGGGTTTTGGAACTTGCATTATTTCAGATGTTTTTTGTAGTACTTCAATAGAGTCTATGGTGAAGCTTTCTTGACCGCTCGTCGGATTTCCATCGTAAGATCTAAGCGCATAGTCGAGTTGCAAATCAAGCCTTTCAAGATAGGTTGGTGCGGTTGGTACACGACCAATTTCAACCCACTTATCATTCCCAGCTTCATCTGTAATAGTCACATTTATATAAGTCATGTCATTATCAATAACAAATTCCCAGGTGTGATATTGGCCATCCCAAAATTCAAGACCACCTTCAATTTTGCTTTTTTGCTCCGTCAGCTCCCCCCAATATGCTTTGTAACTTTTATAACTAGAGTCATCTTTTGCAAATATGTTTGGTACGTGAGCATAGTGGTAATGAGAAGAAAGCCCGTTTAACCAAGCTCCATTTTTTCCATCGAATTCAAACCAATCTACTTCGATGCGGTTTGCTGTTCGCCAAAACAAAAAATCAGGATTATAAGACCAAAATGCTGGAAATAACCCCCCAGGCAAATCATTTTTGTCTATTTTAGGAAGCATACTACGAATGCGAAAAATTTTTGGGCCAGTCCAAGTATAGCCATGGCCAAGATCATTCACGCTATAAAAAGCACTTGCTTTCCATCTTTCGTTTTGTTTTCGTAGCAAAAGAGATTGTTTTTTTTCATCTTCATCATGGGGATAAACATTAAATGTTTCACTAGGAGGCATCAGCTGAGCACTCGCGCCAACTGCCGGATTAAACCCAGGGGCAGACCAAAGGTCAGATTCACCACTAAAACTCGCTTTTACTCGGTTATTACGAAAGTCATCATAAAATACCCTTTCAAAGTCGTCTGTAGCTACACGTTCCCCACCACCATTAATGCGTACTTCAGAGGTATCAATAGAGCTTCCCCAAGCCGTCCATTCTTTTTCATTATGAATATAACGATAAGGGAAGTCTTCAGCATCCATTACAGGTCTAATATTTTTATATGGATGCTTGTTAGGGAGATCAATTGAAGATATTCCATTACTAAATAACGCTTTATTAGTACTAAGACGATAAGCAGCCCAGCCAGTCATTTTTTGAACCATAGCTTCTGATGGTTCAGTTAAACCAAATACTAATGAATCATATGCCCAAGCCATATTACCAATATCTTTATCGCCAATGTATGAGGAAGTATTACTAATCCACTCGCCTGAAAAGCGATCTGGTTGGACTGCTTCACTAGATATTAATGTACCATTTACGGAGGCGAACATTTGACCATAGCGGATCCCGGCAACAATAACATTCCATGTTTTACCATCTGCGACCACGCCATTTTTAGTGGTCATAATTCGTTTATCAAGACCATTCTTATTTAGACCGACATACTGAATACTTAGACCGTTTGTTTTGTTATACCAGACTTTAGGAGATGATTTATTTGAACCTTCACCATGATTAATATCTAATAAAATAGTTTCGGCATTATTACCTGTATTAGCATCGATCCTAAATGTAAAAAGCATCCATCTGTAATTCCATCTAGCATCGCGCTGACCTGGCATTATTAAATATTGCCCAGAATTCTCCGTAAATTCAATACCGTTTTTCTTTGTCGTTTTTAAAGGCTGAAGGGAAGAATTTGTTTGCGTTGCATTAGCTACAATAGTCCCGCGTGAAGGGTGATTTATCACATTACCTATTTCAGTGTCTTCTTGAAAATAAGCAGACATAAGCCACTCAGGAAAAAGGTTTAAAGCCCAAGGAACTTTAGTTGTGCTATCAATTGCCCGTTTGGGAATACGCAGCGATAATGGGAGTCGACCAGTAGTTTGCTCTAGTACTGTTACTTTACCGTCATTATTGGTGTCATAATTAGCATTTAGTTCTGGATATTTATTCCCAAGAAAATCAAGTAATAAATTACGTTCGTGGTCATCATATAAACCATTATCATCTAGATCAAAGTTAGATTTTGCATTATGGGCATTACTGTCATTAATAAACCAAATAATAAAAAATACAGTAATGATTAATTTAATATTACTTTTCATAAATAAGCTCCTATTCAAAGTTAATTTATTAGGAATATTCATCCAAGCGAGTATTAAAATACAAAACATTGAATAAACAACGATATATAACTAGTTATATTTAGTAGTGGTTTAGCGTGTGACTTAATTAAGACGATTATTAAAAGTAAAAACTCCTTTTCTCCCACTTTTAAAAGTGGTTCTTTAGTATTGCACTAATGATTTTTATCAGTCATAAAGTTCTTTAATTAACCTTAGTCTATATCTTTTAGAAGATCTACTTAGCATCCTTTAAAATAAGGAGCAGCTTAGATATAAAGGTGTGCTTTCACATGAAAATCTTTATTTAAGGTCATCTAAAAGTCGTAAAATTAATATCCTATACCTATCAGTCGTTCGCAATAAGGTATATCTAGTTTTGCTTAAACTTAGGCGTATTGTTATACACACTGCTATTTAAGATTGATCTGAGATGTTTAGTTTAAAAGTAGTTACATTAAGTAGATTTTTATCAAAGCGATTCCTCTAATTTTAAGCCCCCGTTAATAAAAGATTAAGTTTGGTTGTATAAAATTAGCAAAATTTTTTTCTTTGCGTCAATTTGATCGCCGCAGAATGATTAACTAACTTGCTTGAATCAACATAAGCAGCTTTAAACGGAATAGCACTTCCTATGACAGCACTTAACTATAATAATAACTCAGTACACGCTTTGTCTAAACTTTCAAAATCAACATTGTGTCTTTCTATTTTATCGGCGATAGGTTGCGCCAATGCATTCGGTGTAGAAATAACCGATGAAGCAAAAATAAAAAAAGACATGGAAGTAATAGAAGTACGTGGTATCCGTTCAAGTATGGCCGAAAACTTAGATGTAAAACGTATGTCTGGCTCTGTGGTTGATGCAATTACCGCGGAAGATATTGGAAAATTCCCTGATAAAAATGTAGCAGACTCTCTTCAGCGTGTACCCGGTGTGGTAATTGAGCGTGATGGTGGGGAGGGTTCGTCTGTCAGTATTCGTGGTTTATCATCAGAACTTACCTTTACACAGCTTAATGGTAATTTTATTGCGTCTTCCCCGGGGGAGCCTTCGCGTTCGTTTGATTATGCTTTGTTACCGTCTTCAATGATTGAAAGCGTAGAGGTTTATAAATCGCCAGAAGCACGCTTAGATGAAGGTGGGGTTGGTGGTACTGTATTAATGCATAGCCGAAAACCTCTGAGTATGGATGCAAACTCAGGTGTATTTAATGTAGAGAGTACTTACGCTGATGTTACAAAAGAGTACGAACCGCAGTTTACGGGTTTATATTCATGGAAAAATGACGACGAAAATTTTGGTATATTAGTTGGCTATACATATCAGGAGCGAACAAACAGAACGCTTTCGGGCGCTACTGATGCCAATGTGTGGCGCTATACTGGCACTGGGCAACCTACAGATATAAACGGTAACGCAGTTGATAACAATAATGGTTGGGATGTTATTAATGATGCAGGCGGTAATAGTTACGATGGTGTTTGGTTTCCGCAAGTTGTGCGAGGTTCAGTTCTTAACGAAAAACGTGAGCGCGAAGGAATTCAATTTAGTACGCAATGGCGACCAACAAATCGTTTAGAGCTTGGATTTAATTACTTTGGCTTTACACTCGGTCAAGACAGAACAGAATCTGTGATTGATATACCTGAGTGGTCTTTAAATTCTGATTTTTTAACTGGTGTAAATCTTGATGGGTCGGGGAGTATTGTTACTGGTATGCAATACGATGTGATGGCAAGCGGTATTGAAAGTGATATGCAGTTTCCGTGGATGCGCGGCAGTTATGTACGTGAAGAATCCACCTCCGATACCTTTGATTTTAATTTAACTTATGAAGGTGATAATTTTAAAGCGCGCTTTGTAATTGGTAATACAAAATCAGAAGGGGGGCCGGAAGAAAGCTGGGAAGCCGCATATAAAAGTTCAAACGCGGGTGAAAACGCCACTACTATTCAAAATGCTGCTCAAACGGCTGGTTGGTCACTAGAGCAAAATAATGTATCACTTAATATTGACCCAAATACACTAGCTAACTTGCAAAGTGGAATTGGAGGCGGTCGTGATGCGGGCTCTTCAAATTCAAGTTTTGTACGCAGTGAGCTTGAGGAAGATTATTACCAAGCTGATGTGGATTTTTATGTTGATTGGGGCTTTTTAAAAACAATTAGAACCGGTGTTAAATACCGTAACTCAAGTCTTCATCGTGAAACTGGTAATACTTTCTTTTTAGATCCCAATTTCAACATAGCTGCAGGCGAAGCAAGCGAGCAAGGTATTACGCGTTTCGACAGCTACCAATGGAATGGTGGAATGCCATTAGCTCAAAATGTATTTACTAGTGAGAGTAATATTGTTGGTGGTTTTGGTATAAACCAAATGCCAAGTATCGACTGGGATAAATATCGCGATATGGTCACTGCTAGCTATGTACCTTATACACGTATTGAAGATAACTTTGTTTACGACATTGAAGAGAAAATATCTGCTTTTTATATTCAAGGTGATTTTGAGTTTAGTGAAGTAAGAGGTAATTTGGGCGTGCGTGTTGTGCAAACAAAAACACTTACTTCATCTACTGACTTATATACCTACCAATTAGATCACACAAATGACGAAACAGGCGAGCCAGTAACTGGTGACGCACGCTTTGTAGAAGACTATCAATTAGTCACTCAAGAAAACGAAGACACTCAAATACTACCAAGCTTTAATATAGCGTGGGATGCAACTGACGATTTAGTTATTCGGGCGGCAATAGCAAAAGTAATGTCTCGTCCTGATTACAGCGATTTAGGTGCGCAGCAGCGTATTACGTTTGTATCGGATGAATGGGCAAATGATAGAGCTGCATTTAATGAACAGCCAGGTTTTAGCGGCAGTGGTGGTAATAAAAACTTGAAGCCATTTGAATCGGTGCAAGCTGATTTATCTATTGAGTATTATTACAGCGAGGGTTCTGCTATTGGATTGGCGCTTTTTCATAAAAAAGTAGATAACTTTGTTGTGCCATTGGTAATTGATGTAGAGCAAAACTTTGCCGGTAAAAATAATATAGTAGATGCAGGAACCATTAATATAGCTCCGTATAGCACTGTAGGTAATGGTACCGATGCAATATCTAAAGGCGCGGAAGTATTTATCCAGCATGCCTTTGATAATGGCTTTGGTTTTTACGCAAATTACACCTATAACAAAACCAATAAAGCAGATGTAACAGTAAATGGTGAAGAGTTTGGTCAGTCGGCATTAATAGGCAGTGCAAAGTATCAGTACAACACCTCTGTTTATTATGAAGGTGACGCTTTTAATATACGTGCTTCATATAACAAACGAGGGGAGACAGTATTAGGCCTTAATAGTGGGTTAAATGTATATCAAGACCCGTACGAGCAAGTTGATGTTAATGCATCGGTTAATTTGTATGAAGGGCTAAGCTTAACAGCTGCTGTTATTAATTTAACTAAGTCGGAATCGGTAACGCGTTTAGGTGATGATACAGATGCACGATTACTTAACTCAAGCTATTCAGGGCGACGCTATTACGCAGGCTTTAATTATAGTTTTTAATTAACTGCATACGTAATACTTTATTAAACGCCAACTAAAAAATGTAGTTGGCTTAGCCTAACAGCACCTAATATTGTAGTTTTATGTATGCACGTAGTTTAACTGCTCATATGTTGGTTGTTTAATAGGCAAAAAAAGCTCTGCAGCCCTTTATTTGTATA
>NZ_WTKT01000023.1:0-63178 GCF_011378685.1 Pseudoalteromonas sp. C8 | reverse complement strand
CTGGAGGAGACCATATATGAATTCTGGATAATAAATATATCTCAAGCAGAGTTCAGGTTAAGTAATATCGTCTAATAAAATGGCTCTGTAGCTAACTAGCAACAGAGCTTTTTTTATAACTCGACTTTTTAAAGGTCGCTTTTCCACCTCGTTTAGCAAAGCGTTTTTTAGGTGAGCTTTTTGGTAACCTTGCAAATGCATTGCTATCGCAGTTTGCTGCTAATTGTACAAACCCATTTAGGTCAGCAAGTAAAGGCTGTAAAAATTGCTGATAACTCATTACTTGCTGCGCGATATCACCTAAGCTCGATTCCCACTTTGCGGTTAAATCAGGACTCGCTAAACCTTGTGGTAATACGCTAATAAGGGCAAGTCCCGTTTCGGTCGCTCTAATTGACTTACCTTCACGTTTTAAAAAGCGCCGCTTGAATAGCAACTCGATTATTCCCGCACGTGTTGCCTCAGTCCCTAAACCATCAGTGTCTTTTAATACTTTTTTAATTTGTGGATCTTTAACATAACGGCTAATGCCCGTCATCGCAGCCAATAATGTAGCGTCGGTAAAATAAGCAGGAGGTGATGTATGCTTTTCGACCACTTCGCCTTGCTCACAAAAAAGAGGCATACCTTTAGTTAAAGGAGGTAACGTAGCTTCATCTTTTAATTCAGACTTACCCATTAATACCTTAAAGCCTAAGCTTACATCTTGTTTTGCATTTGCTTTAAATAATCCGCCAGCGATTGTTATCTCTGCTTTAGTTTCGTTATATATATAGTCGGGATAAAACTGAATTAGGTAATGGCGGCTTATTAATTGATATACCTTCGCTTCGTCACCGCTCAAACTCGCTGACTTTAACTGCTTAGCCGTAGGCACAATGGCATGATGCGCAGCCACTTTTGAATCGTTAAAACATTTACTACGCTTTTTTACATCAGCCCCATTTACCAATTCGGTGCTTTGCCCACCATTAGCACTTATAGCTTTAAAAATAGCAGATGCATCTTGATGGTGATCTTTAGGTAAATAACGATTATCAGAGCGTGGGTAAGTTATTAGTTTATGACGTTCGTAAAGTATTTGGCAAATATCCAACACCTTTTGAGCTGGCATACCAAATGCTTTAGCCGCATCTATTTGCAGTGCAGATAGGTTATACGGTAATGGAGCACTTTGTTTTTTTTGTTTTTGGTCAAGTGAAGTAAGCTCAGCACTTTGCTTTGTAATGCGTGAAGCAACATTTTGTGCAAGTGCTTTGTTAAGTATTCGCCCTTCTTCATCTTGATGTGGCTCACATGCTTTACTAGGAACCCACTTAGCTATGAATGGCTGGTTATCTGGAGTAAGTAAATGCGCCTGTACATCGTAAAAAGGCTTAGATACAAAGTGTGCTATTTCGTTATCTCTATTAACAACAAGACCTAAAATAGGGGTTTGTACTCGCCCTACCGAAAGCACATTACCAAACCCTGCTTTTTGCCCAGCTAGTGTGTATGCACGTGTTAAATTCATACCAAATAGCCAATCAGCACGAGAGCGCGCTAAAGCAGATACACTTAACGGAATAAAATCTCGATTAGAACGCATAGTACCCAGTGATTTCTTTACCGCCGATAAGTTTAAATCACTAATGAGTAAGCGTTGCGTACTCTGCTTTTTAGCCTGACTTATTTTAGCTTCTTCAATTACTTGATCGACTAGTAGCTGGCCTTCACGGTCTGGATCGCCAGCGTGAATAAGTTGCGAGGCTTGTTTAATTAATTTTTTTAAAACAGTGAGCTGTTTACGTGTTTTGGTTTTGGCTTTTAACTTCCACTGTTCAGGTATGATAGGTAGGTGTTCAAACTGCCACTTTTTAAAGCGCTCATCGTAATCATCGGGTTCTGCTTGTTCTAGCAAATGTCCAATACACCACGATACACAATCGCCATTAGCGACTTCTATATAACCATCATATTTTTTATGTGGTTTTGGTAACGCATCAGCAATAGCGCGTCCAAGTGAAGGTTTTTCTGCAATGTAGAGTTTCATAGCCTGCTCATCACTGTTTATATAAACAGTAGTCTAGCACAGCTATTTTAAAGGAGGGAACTTTTTGTAACTATTGGCTAGCTGGGCTTTTTTTGTCTTTTGTTAAAATATAAATAAGCGGAAGATAACAAACAACAACGGTGCCTATATTAATAAATGGCAATAAGGTTTTATAAATGTATGTACTATAAGAAAGATCCCATAAATGGCGGTCGACTAATCTAAATAGCTGTAAAATTGGTGCCATAATAACAACCAATTGACCTAATACGCATTGCCATAAATAAACCTTATCTTTTAAACCCAGATATGCGATGAGTGCCATCCAAGCAATATCATTAAGGGCCCAAACAAGGTATCGATAAACATAAATCCCATTATCAAACTCTTTCAAGTAAGGATGAATAATGGTTCCATATAAAAAAAAAGCGGCTGTAATTAAAGCGAAACGCAGGGCCAAATAATCTTTTCTAAAATAAAAGATGAAAATAGCAGGGCTTAAAATAAACACCCAACTAGTATCTAATATCAATATAGTCTTTAAAAACCATTCAGGCATTAGAGTTAATCAAGTTTTTTTTCATCATCGTCATTACCACCGCCATTTCCTGGCATATGACTAAACTTATCGACCTTTTTCATAAACTATTCCGTTACATTTGTTAAAGAAAGCATACTTTATGATAAATAAGTGTGTTTGCCAATAAAAGTTATCTTACATCTATAGGAGCTGACTCTTTTGCTTTACCTTGTAATATAGATATTTCTACTCGGCGATTCCTGCGGCGATCTTCATCGGTGTCATTCGGTACAAGTGGTCGTGTTTCAGCTCGACCAACCACCATCATTCGGGTTTTATCAAATCCTTGGACTTTTTGCAGTTCACTTGCAACGGCTACAGCACGCTTTGATGATAGGTCCCAATTATTAATATATAACTCATTTGATACCTGAAAATCATCTGTATGGCCAGATACTGTTATTTCACCGGGTACATCTTTTAACAGCACACCGATATCTTGAATTATAGGTTTAAACTTAGGTTGTAAAAATGCACTACCTGAAGGAAATGAACCATTCTCCCTAATTCGAATAATTATTTGCTGCCCTAAAGACTCAAGCTCAATTGCGCCATCGATTATTTGCTTTTCAAGCTGCTGCGCTATCTTTTTAACAAGCTCGTTAGTTTGCTCCTGATCGGCTGCTGAAGTTGCTTGCTCAGAAGATTCTTCTTGTGAGGTACTACGAGATTCGCCACCGCGTTTATCCCCGCGCTGTTCTTGCCTGCCGCCTGCTGAGCTTTCATCGCCAGCCTGAAACTCTAACATTTGTTGAGTCATTTCGACTGTTTGCTGCTGAATGGTTTCTATTGGGGTTGGCTCTGGTTTGCCTGGGGTAAACTCCATGGCAATAACAGAGGTCCCTTTAGGGATGTCTTTTACTTCAATTTTATTCTGCACGCCAAAAGCAAACTTCATAGAGCCCGCAATTTGTTTAAACTTAAGTACATCCATTTCTGAAAACGCGAGCAAGAGTACAAAAAAGCACATTAACAGTGACATTAAATCGGCAAACGTTCCCATCCATGCAGGTAGACCTGGTGGTGGACATTTGCACTCTTGATCAGACATAGTTACTCCTCGGTATCTACTTTGCGTTTAGATTCAGCTAAGTAATTTTTCAAAATACCTTCGATTACTTTTGGATTTTGACCATCTTGTATACCTAAAATAGCATCCAAAATTAAACGCTGATTCATCGCTTCCTCGTCTTTACGCAGTTCAAGTTTTACCTGAATAGGAATTGCCACAACATTGGCTAAAAACGCGCCATATAAAGTTGTTAATAGTGCTACTGCCATTGCCGGACCAATTGCCTTTGGGTCATCCATGTTAGACAACATTGCAACCAAACCAATTAGAGTACCAATCATACCCATTGCAGGCCCTATATCAGCTAACGACTTAAATAAACCCGCGCCCAATTCATGGCGAGTCGTGGTTAGAGAAATATCTTTTTGAAGTGTAGCGCGAACTACATCTGCGTCGTGGCCATCAACGAGCATATCGACGCCTTTGCGCATAAAGGGGTTTGGAATTTCAGCTTCTTCGAGTGCTAAAAAACCGCCTTTACGAGCTGAATCCGCAAGTTCTACTGCTTTTTCGATAAGTATTTCTGGCGTTTCGATTTTAAACATAAACGCTTTGGCAACAACTTTACCTATCCCCAAAAATTGCGACATAGTGAAGTTTGATAAAACAATAAAGAGTGAACCACCAAATACAATAACCACAGACGGGGTATTGTAAAACATAGCCATTTCACCGCTACTACTCATAAACATAGACATGACAATTAAGCCAATTGCGCCTAGGATCCCGATTATGGTTGCTAAATCCACATTTCCTCCAGAAGTTTCATGCTTAATGGCCTTATCATAAACTTTTATTATTAACTGCTTATCGGCAACATATTGAATTGCTTAAGCCATTTTTATAAATAAACATAAAAAGCAGCCTTTAGCACTATCTTAGATCAAGTTATAAGGGCTACCTAATTATCAATTGATTTATTAAACCAACAGACCGCTATTAAGGCTTTATTAATGCACTTGAAATATAATTTAACGTTATAAAGGTAAAAAACCAATATCATCCTTTGACCTAGTTTAGCATTCCCCCTAAAATTGACCCCTAAATTTATTATGTAAGCTGAAATAAAGATGGCGACTAAAAAACCTGAAAACTTAAGTTTCGAACAAGCACTAGAAGAATTATCTACAATCGTTAGTGACATGGAACAAGGTGACTTATCGCTTGAGCAATCGTTAAAGCAATTTGAGCGTGGAATTGCATTAGCAAGTGCTTCATCAGGGAAATTACAGCAAGCAGAACAAAAAGTATCAATTTTGATGGGGAATGGCGAAAAGTCAGTACTTACAAATTTTGATAATGATATGGAATAGCTGTGAGCATAAAAAATCATATTGAACGTGCTCAAAAAGATGTAGTAGCGACCTTACAACAGCATTTTAACCAGCCTCTCGATACAGAAGAAACGGTAAAGAACGCCACCCAGTATGGATTATTTAATGGCGGTAAAAGATTACGTCCATTTTTAGTTTATGCCACAGGTAAAATGCTCGGCGCAAACCATCAAGACTTAAACGTACTTGCTGCTGCAATTGAGTGTATTCATAGCTATTCGTTAGTCCATGATGATTTACCAGCAATGGACGACGACGACTTACGCCGCGGACGCCCTACTTGTCATATAGAGTTTGGCGAGGCAAATGCAATTTTAGCCGGTGATGCTCTTCAAACTCTTGCTTTTGAGCTTATTGCGAATCACAAATTTGAATGCTCATCGCAAACACAAGTAAAAATGATTGCTACACTTGCCCACGCATCAGGCCTTCAGGGTATGGTTGGCGGACAAGGCCTTGATATAGCAGCAACTGATAAAGTAATTACCGTACAAGAGCTTGAGCGAATACATAAGCTAAAAACCGGGGCTCTAATTAATTGCGCAATTACACTTGGTGCACTGTGCAGTGAAAAGGCTGATCAACAAACCTTAGAAAATTTAAGTGTTTTTGGGTATGCTATAGGGCTAGCATTTCAAGTACACGACGACATTTTAGATGTTGAAGGCGATACAGTTATTTTAGGAAAGCCACAAGGCTCCGATATTGCCGCGAATAAAGCGACATATCCGGCGTTATTAGGTATGCTAGGCGCTAAAGAAAAGGCGCAAAATTTAATACAACAAGCCCATGAAGCGTTAGCAAATATAGATGCTGACACAACACTTCTTGCGTCGCTAGCAAATTACCTAATTGAGCGTGACCACTAATTTTTGCTCATACGTATTGCAATTAGCACTGACATTATTACTCAACATTAATTATTCGTAAAAGCTTTGAATTAATTAATGTTAGCGAAGGATATATATAAAACCATGACACTTGATAGTAGCAAGTATCCATTACTTAATTTGGTTGACGAGCCAGCCCAATTGCGTGACTTAGCGCAAGACAAACTCCCTGCATTTAGCAATGAGCTGCGCGATTATTTACTCAACTCAGTATCGCAAAGTAGCGGTCATCTAGCGTCTGGTTTAGGGACGGTTGAACTAACCGTTGCCCTGCATTATGTTTATAACACTCCAGACGATCGCCTAGTTTGGGATGTGGGTCATCAAGCTTATCCGCATAAAATTCTTACTGGTCGTCGCGACCAAATGCACACTATTCGCCAAAAAGATGGTTTGCACCCTTTTCCTTTTCGCGATGAAAGCCAATACGATACGTTTAGCGTAGGCCATTCAAGCACATCTATTTCAGCTGCTTTAGGTATGTCTATTGCTGCACAAAAAGAAGGTAAAGGTCGAAAGTCTGTAGCCATTATTGGTGACGGAGCTATAACCGCAGGCATGGCATTTGAAGCGATGAATCATTTAGGCGATGTAAAATCAGACATGCTTATTATTTTAAATGATAACGAAATGTCGATATCTGAAAATGTTGGCGCATTAACAAATCACTTTGCTCGAATTTTATCAGGTAGCTTTTATACTAACATTCGTGAAGGTAGTAAAAAGTTACTCTCAGGTGTGCCTCCGGTAAAGCAACTTGCCAGTAAAATGGAAGAGCATATTAAAGGTATGATGATCCCGGGTACCTTCTTTGAAGAATTAGGTCTAAATTACATCGGCCCTATTGATGGCCACGATGTAAACATGCTTGTAGATACATTACGTAATATGCGTAACTTAAAAGGTCCACAGCTTTTACATATAAAAACGCAAAAAGGTAAGGGCTACAAACCGGCTGAAGCCGATCCTATTGGCTACCATGGTGTACCAAAATTCGATCCGAGAACAACTAGCCTGCCTAAATCTAAACCTAGTGCTGCTACTTTTTCAAAAGTATTCGGTGATTGGTTATGCGATATGGCCGAACAAGACAGCAAGTTAATGGCTATCACGCCTGCAATGCGCGAAGGTTCAGGCATGGTACGTTTTTCTAAAGAGTTTCCAGATCAATACTTTGATGTGGCCATTGCAGAGCAGCATGCTGTTACTTTAGCTGCTGGTTTTGCCTGTGAAGGTTTAAAACCTGTAGTTGCTATTTACTCGAGCTTTTTACAACGTGCGTATGACCAATTAATACATGATGTTGCACTGCAAAACTTACCTGTATTATTTGCCATTGACCGCGCTGGTATTGTTGGAGCCGATGGTGAAACTCACCAAGGTGCGTACGATTTAAGCTTTATGCGCTGCATTCCAAATATGGTAATTATGGCACCAAGCGATACCAACGAGTGCCGTCAAATGCTGTACACCGGCTATAAAGCAAATTGCCCAGTTGCTGTTCGTTACCCTCGCGGTAGTGCAGGTACTGCAGACATTGAAAGCACTATGCAACTGCTTGAAATAGGTAAGGCAGATACAATTAAGAAAGGCAGTAAAATTGCCATTTTATCGTTCGGTACATTACTTGAAAATGCACAGCTTGCTGCAGATGAATTAGATGCAACGCTTGTTAATATGCGTTTTATTAAACCACTTGATACCGCACTTTTAAATGAGCTTGCAACTAGCCACGATGTAATTGTTACGCTTGAAGATAATGCGATTGCTGGCGGTGCCGGCTCTGCAGTTAACGAATTCTTAGCAACGCAAAAAGCTGATATTAATATCCTTAACTTAGGTATTCCTGATGAGTTTATTAAACACGGCACCCAAGATGAAATGCACGATGAAATGGGGTTAGGCGAGCAAGGAATATTAACCGCTATTAAAGCGTTTATTAATTAACTTCCTATACATCTAAAGTTGAGCATATTAAAAAAGGAGCCTAGGCTCCTTTTTTAATATCAAATATTGCTGATCAGCGCATCCACACTTTAATATCAGCTAGGCCATTGCTTTGTAAAATACCTAATTGTTGATCAACGTTAGAATTTTGTTCAAACTCAAATGCATCAAGCTGATCATCAAACGTAATATTTGCAACACCATCACCACCGCGCTTTTTAACTTGGTGTAGTGAAATATCTGCTAGGTTAATAGATGTCTCCCAGCTAATTACCTGCCCACCCAAAAGTGGTAATGGATAAAATGACCAACCAATTGATGCCGTGATATTAGTTGTTTTTCCATTTGGTAATTGGAATGAATTAGCCGCTATTACTTTACAAAGATCTGAAGCATAGCTGTCTATTTTATTGCATTTAAAATCACGTAATAATAGTAAAAACTCATCACCACTCCAACGTGCCACATAGTCAGAACCCTGCGTACGCGAATTTAATAATGCAGCCATTTGCTGTAAGCAGCTATCACCTGCAATTGGGCCATAGGCATCATTGATACGGCTGAAGTTATCAAAGTTAATAATTACCAGCACCAGTGACTTGCCTTGTGCCTGCAGCGATTGTGAATTACGTTGAAAGTGTTCGATATCTTTAGGGAGTTGATCAAACAAAAAGCGACGGCTACGCAGCCCTGTTAGCTCATCTGAGTGACTAACTAATTTAAGCTGTGAATTCACTTGGCCTAATTTATCATTAGCTTGACGAAGCTCTAAGGTACGCTCGGTGATCAAGCCCTCTAATGCTTCTTGTTTTCTACGCTCTTGCGCTCTAAACACCCAAAAAATAAGGTAGAAAAGCAAAATAAAGCCACTGGTAATTAAAAGCCTAAAGTAAATAGTTTCATCAAATCGCTCAGGCACTACAAAACCATATTCTACTTCTTGCGCTTTAGTCCAGTCTTCACCTTGGCGCTTAGCTTCTAATTGAAACAAAAACGAGCCTGGAGGCAAGTTAGTATAAATAGCTTCACGTCGCGTATTAGCATAGCGCCAATCACTATCTAAGCCACTTAGTTTATATCTAAATTCAATACTGTTTGGTGCATAGTAATCAATAGCTGTGTAAGTTAGCGTTATATCACGCTCGTCTGTTTCTAATGATGGTTTTTTACCAAGCGCAGCGGTAGTTAAATGACGAAGTGGCGTTGTTATTGTTTCTATTGTTGGCTTTAATGCAAGCACACCAAATAGCTCTACGTTTTTAGGTATTTCAACAACACCTTGTAAGCTTGGGTACCAAATAGAATTACCGGTGTCTGCTACCGCATCATGCCCAAGTCCACTACAACATTGATTCGCTTTACCATCGAGTTGACGGTCAAAAGATGAAATGACTTCTTCAACTTTTAAGCTTTTTATTTCTGTTTTAAATTGCTCTACAGGCATTCTGTAAACACCTTTCATGGTGCTTACCCAAACATGCTTTAACTTTTCATCATATTCTAGGCTAAATATAGACCCATACGGTAAACCATTAGCTGCATCGAGTTGACGCCACTGCCCTTGCGTACTTCTGTAAAAAAGCCCATCGTTAAGAGAGCCGATCAAAATACCCACGCCATCTATATGTAACACGCTAGTTACGTATGCACTTTCAAGTGTTGTTTGGTCACCAATTTTTTCAATGCCGCGGTCTGTAAAGTAATATGCGCCTTTACTAGTACCAATCACACCAAAGTTTGTTTTATCCAATACGTAGGTAATAAACTTACTACCTAAAAAAGCGTTATATGCAAAAGGCGTTAAACCAGCATAATTTAATCGATATAAACCGCGTCCGGTACCAATCCAAAAACCGCCTTTACTAGAGCGACTTATTGCAAATACCGGGTTATCGCGAAGCGCTCGACCAGGGATGGTATAGAGTGTCTTGTTTTCAAAAACAAATAAGCCGCGCCCCGTGGCTATATATAATCGTTCACCATCGAATTGTAGATCGTGTACTGACGCGTATCCATATTTACTACTTGGAACTAAATTAATAAAACTTTTATCTAAATCGAAATAACCAATGCCGCTTTTGTTAGCAACCCACAGTTTTCCATCAGGAGCTTGGCTGATAGCCATAACAGACTCGGTCATATCTGAAACTGCTGAATGCCTTTCTACCCGCCCTTCATGGGCAAGCCATAAGCCTTCACTAAAACTTGCTAACCAAACGTTATTTTTATCATCTCTAAAAATATCAGCAAACCATATGCTTTGATCAAGTTGGCTTGGCTCTACCCATTGCCACTCACCGGTTTTATCTCTAAATAATAAACGTCCATAAGTCGAAACCCATAAGCCACCATCGGTATCACTCATAAACTTATAAACGGCTGAGTTATTTGCATTAGGTAAAGGAAAAGGTCTTAGTTCGTCATCTAAATCTAAAAAGTATGCACCTAGCTCAGAGGCTATATACAAATTACCGTTTAAGAATGATAAATCGTGCACTATGGTTTGCGCTAAGCGCTCTGGTAACGATATTTTAGCGGTAAGCTCTAAACGTAGTTTAGAGAAATCTGATGAGTTTTTAGTAAGGCGTAATAAATGACGATCATTAACCAGCCAAATACCTTCAGGAGAGAGTGCCATTTGGCTAACAGAGCCAACAATTTGGGTAATTACGGTAGCATTAACAATAGGTAGGGGACCATTTACTTGAGTGCGTAAATCAACTTGCCCTCTATCTACATAGTATAAACCATTAGCCGCAATCCATATGCTGCCTTTAGAGTCCTCAAGAATATCTCTTACTGGACCTTTAATATTAAACTCTTGTGCTGCAAATGTGGCAGGATTAATAACTACCAAGCCACTTTTAGTACCTACCCACAACAAGCCACTAGAATCGACTAAAAGTTTATTAATACCATTACTAGGCAAGAACGGGCTATTTTGCGTGTTGTAGTTTGTAAACGTTGTGCCATCAAAACGGCTTAAGCCAAACTGAGTACCCAACCACATATAGCCTTGCTGGTCTTGTACTACGCTTTTAAGTGATTGCGAAGGTAGACCATCTTTTATATTCCATTGCTTAACTACGTAATCACTAATTGAAGCCCAACTTGGTGTCGCGCACAACATCAGTACACAAACCAGTAAAAATCGCATCATATTGCTGCCACCTAGTTAAACAAATCAAATATAAAAAATTAAAAGGGTAGTAAGCCCACTTTTATTAGCGCCTGTAAGCATATAAGCGAAAAAACGCCCGCAAGTATATCATCAGCCATAATACCTAAACCACCATGTACTCGTTTGTCTAGCATACGGATTGGGCCAGGTTTTGCTATATCAAAAAAGCGAAATAACAAAAAACCAACGAGTAATGTTTGCCAGCTAAGTGCTGCACCAATCATTGTAATGTAATAGCCTGCCACTTCATCCCATACAATAGCAGGATGGTCGTGCACGCCTAAATCATCAGCCGTTTTACCGCAGGCCCATATACCAAATATACTGATCACTACGGCAAACACAATTTGCAACCATAGCGGATAATACATAGTCATAAAAATGAATGGCAGTGCAGCAAAAGTGCCAAATGTACCAGGTGCTTTAGGGGCTAACCCAGTACCAAAACCCAAACCAAAAAACTGATGTGGGCGCTTTAAATTAAACTTTCGGTTTTTGTTCAAACCAGCTCCTTTGCAAAATGCTCAAAACCTTGCTGCTTAAAATCAAACTTTTCACCGTTGTGTAAAAGTTCAATTTGACCATCGCCACTTTTAATTTGGCCTATGCATGTTGCATCTACACCATATTGACGCAGTTTTATATCTAGCATACTTTTATTGCTATCAGGTACAGTAAAAATTAATTCGTAATCATCACCGTAACTGAGAATAAATGGCAGCTGCTGATTAAAATCAAGGCTTGCTTGCATTGCATCTGAAGTCGGAATACTTTCAATATTCACAACTGCATTTACTTGCGACATATCAAGTATATGACTTAAATCAGCGATTAAACCATCCGATACATCAATAGCCGATGATGCAAGACCTCGCAATACCTGTCCTGCAGCAACACGCGGTGTTGGAAAGTCAAAGCGCTTATTTAAGTACTTTAAATGTTCTGGCTCAATACTTATACCTTGTTTGCGAGACTCAATTGCAAGTCCAGCGTCACCTAGCGGACCTGTAACATAAATCCAATCACCCACTTTCGCACCACTACGGCGAAGTGCAGTACCTTCTGGTACAGTCCCTTTTGCACAAATAGTGATAGTTAATGGGCCTTGCGTGGTATCGCCACCTATAATTTGCACATTAAAGTATTCTGCAATTTCATGCATGCCTTCAGTAAACTCTTCAATCCACTGTGGGTCAATACTTGGCAAGGTTAACGCAACTGAAACCCATGTTGGCTCAGCGCCCATTGCCGCTAAATCACTTAAATTAACAGCAAGCGCTCTGTGACCTAATGCACGAGGGGAAATATCATCAAAAAAGTGTACGCCAGCAACAAGAGTATCTGTTGTAACGGCAAGTTGGCAGTTTTGTGGAACGGTTACTAAAGCGCAATCATCCCCTATACCTAGGTTTACATCACGACGGGTGATCCCGCGACCTTTAAAGTAGCGGTTAATTAATTCAAATTCCTTCATACACAAAAAAGCCGGCCTATGCCGGCTCCCCTCTTTAACGGTTTACTTACTTGCGTAAATGCTTAACAGCTTTATCAAGTACACCGTTTACAAATTTATGGCTGTCTTCAGCGCCAAATATTTTGGCCAGCTCAATACCTTCGTTGATAGCAACTTTATAAGGTACATCTTCACGGAACTTAAGCTCATAGCTGCTTAAACGTAAAATTGCGCGCTCAACCATATCTAAGTCATTAAACGGACGTGTTAAATGTGGTGATACAGCTTCGTCTAGTTGCTTATAATTTACAGCAACACCCGTCGCTAAATCTTTAAAGTATTCAACATCAATTTTAGTAACGTCTGTTTCGATCAACATTTGTTGTTCGATATCGGCAATTAAATTGCCACTTATTTGCCAAGAATAAACGGCTTGGAGTGCTAAGATACGTGCTTTACGTCTTGCTGCTGGTTTCACAAAAATTCCTTAAACTTAAATTTTATCTAACACATTAACCATTTCAAGCGCGCCTAAAGCAGCTTCGCCGCCTTTATTGCCCATTTTGGTGCCAGCACGCTCAATTGCTTGTTCAATGCTTTCTGTGGTTAATACGCCAAATGCAACCGGGATATCATACTCAAGTGATACTTGCGCAAGACCTTTGTTTGATTCGCCAGCAACTAGGTCAAAGTGTGGTGTACCACCTCTGATCACTACGCCTAATGCGATGATTGCATCATACTCTTTTTTTGCCGCAACGCGTTTAGCCGCTAAAGGTAATTCTACCGCGCCTGGTACATAAATAACGGTAATGTCGTCATCAGATACGCCACCAGTGCGTTTTAGCTCATCAACAGCACCTGCAAGGAGGCTGCTACCGATAAAGTCATTAAAACGAGAAATGACAATGGCAAACTTTTTGCCAGGAGCGTACTTACTACCTTCAATAATTTTCATTTGATAACCCTAAAAATAAGTTCAAGCGGTTGCGATTGCGCAAAAATTGCTGCGCATCATACCATAAAAATAAAATAATAGCCTAGTTTAAGCGTGATGCTTATTGTGGCTCAACATAATCAACAACTTCTAAATGAAAGCCCGAAAGTGCATGGTACTTTTTAGGGCGACTCATTAATCGCATTTGTTTAATTCCAAGATCTGCAAGTATTTGCGAGCCTACGCCAACAGTACGAGATGTACCTTTGAATTTACGAGGCGTAACGCTTTCGCCAGCATCAGCTGCTGCGAATGCTTTTACAGTTGCCTCTAATTCTTCAGTGCTTTCTTGCTTACCTAAAATAACTAAAGCACCTTCATTTTTAGCGATATAAGCCATTGCTTCTGAAAGGCCCCAACTACGGTCAGCACTTCTATCTGAAAGTAGGATATCGTTAAAGGTACTTTGCAAATGTACACGTACATTTGTCGGTTCTTGCTCTTTTATATCGCCTTTAAGCAATACGTAATGTAATTGGCCGTCAATTGTGTCTTTGTAAGTAACTAAATCAAATTCACCGTGAATAGTTGGTAACTTACATTTTGCAACTTGCTCAATTGTTGTTTCATTTAAGTTACGGTATTCGATTAAATCAGCAATAGTGCCCATTTTAATATCATGTTCTTTCGCAAAAACTTCTAAATCAGGGCGACGCGCCATGGTGCCATCGGCATTAAGTATTTCAACAATAACAGATGATGCTTCAAGCCCAGCTAAACGCGCTAAATCACAGCCAGCTTCAGTATGTCCTGCGCGAGTTAATACGCCGCCAGGTTGTGCCATAATTGGAAAAATATGACCAGGCTGCACGATATCACTTGGTACTGCGCCTTTAGCTATAGCCGCTTGCACTGTACGCGCTCTATCTGCTGCTGAAATACCTGTAGTAACACCCTTTGATGCTTCTATCGACATTGTAAAGTTAGTCGAAAATGCAGCACCATTATTTTTAACCATTAAAGGTAAATCAAGTTGCTCACAACGCTCTTGCGTCATAGTTAAACAAATTAAGCCACGGCCATGAGTGGCCATAAAATTAATAGCTTGTGCACTAATATGCTCTGCGGCAATAATTAAATCGCCTTCATTCTCTCTATCTTCATCATCCATTAAAATAACCATCTTACCGGCTTTAATATCGTCGATGATTTCTTGTGCGCTGTGTAAATTCATAAATTTGCTCGTATAAGTTATCAGTTTCGTTATTTAATAAAACCCGCTTTAGCGAGTAAGCTCATCGAAATATCAGAGCCCGTTGGTTGCTCTGCACCTTTTATAAGGCGCTCTAAATAACGTGCAATTTGATCGACTTCTAAATTAACTTGAGTGCCTACTTTAAAGTGAGCAATTGTGGTTTGCTCACTCGTATGTGGGACAATTGTTAATTTGAATTTATTACCTTCTACAGCGTTTACTGTCAGGCTTATACCATCAATACATACCGAACCTTTGTACGGGATGTATTTCATTAAATTTTCGTCAGTTGTAAGCCAATATTCTGTTGCTCGAGCGTTTGCTGTAATGCTTGTAATAGTTGCTATGCCATCAACATGGCCAGATACTAAATGACCGCCTAAACGCGAAACAGGTTGCATGGCTTTTTCAAGATTCACCGTTTGCCCTAAAGCATAGTGAGCAAAACCGGTTAAACCGATCGTCTCGTTAGATAAATCAGCACTAAAACCGTCAATATGTTTATCAACTACGGTTAAGCAAACGCCATTGGTTGCAATGCTGTCGCCTAGCTTTACGTCTTCCATATCAAGGTCAGCACTTTGGATACGAATGGCTAAGTCGCCTTGTTTTTTTTGTAATAAAGCAATTTTGCCTGTGGCTTCTATTATCCCAGTAAACATAGCGCTACTCTTTTTTATTAAGTGATTTTAATGAGTTTTTAACGCGGTGATACGTAAATCGTCACCAATGCGCGCACATTCATTAAATGTTAAATCAACGGTGTTTTGCATACTCGTCAATTCAGGAAAATTAACTAAACTTTTTGCATCATGGCCCATTAATTTAGGCGCCAAATAAAAAACAAACTCGTCAACTAAATCAAGCTCTGTCATTTTACCAGCAAGTGTTGCTCCGCTCTCAAGCCAAACATTATTAAACTGCAGTTGCCCAAGCTTTTCTAAAACAGCCTGTAAATCAACTTTGCCGTTACTTTCACTTACTTCAATATGCTTTACAAAATGCGGCCATTGCAGTGATTTATCAACCTTAGTCGTAAATATTATTACATCACTTTGGATTTTAAATAAAGCAAGGTTGGGCTTTAAACGATTCTGTGAATCAATTATAACACGCACGGGCTGGCGAAGCGGTAAATCGGTAGGTAGCGTGCAAGGCAACTCGCTTAGTCGCACATTAAGTTTAGCATCGTCTACTAACACGGTATCGGCACCGGTTAAAATAGCGCAGCTTTGCGCTCGATATAATTGTACGTCTTGGCGAGCAGCGGGACTTGTGATCCACTTACTTTGCCCATTTTTAAGCGCTGTTTTACCATCTATGCTTGCTGCCATTTTACAGGTCACATAAGGTAAGCCTTGTTCCATTCGCTTAAAAAAGCCAACGTTAAGTGCGCGAGATTGTGATTCAAGTAATCCATAAGCAACTTCAATACCGGCATCGCTCAGTATTTTAAGGCCTTTGCCTGCAACTTGTGGGTTTGTATCAACCATAGCGGCGATTACTTTTACAACGCCCGCCTTTTTTAAGCCTTCAGCACACGGTGGCGTACGCCCATAATGACTACACGGTTCAAGCGTTACATAAGCCGTTGCACCTTTTGCATTATTGCCAGCTATTGCCAGTGCATTTACTTCAGCATGACCTTGACCAGCTAATTGATGAAAACCCTCACCAATTATTTGATTATTTTTAACTAATACACAGCCAACATTAGGGTTAGGCGTGGTAGTAAAACGGCCTTTTTTGGCAAGCTCTATGGCGCGTGCCATATACATTTCATCATGTTCGGTAAAAGGAACTTGGTTCAGCATTTATTATACCAATTGCGTTAAATAAGTGGTCTATTATAGCGCTAAGAAAATAGCGCAATAACAAGGCGAAAATTATGACATATAGTTGTTCTATATGAATAATTTTTAACGCAGTGAGTGCGCTATTTAATGCGATAGAATGATCATGTTTTTAATAAAATTGGTATTACTCCCCTAAGCGGGCAATTTCTTCGCCAAATTCGCGTATATCTTCAAACGAGCGATAAACAGAGGCAAATCTTACGTACGCTACTTTATCGAGCTTTTTGAGGGCTTCCATAATGCATTCACCCACCAAATGGCTTGAAATTTCTCGCTCACCCGTTGCGCGTAGTTGCGATTTTATTATATTCACTACTTCGTCTACTTGCTCGGTGCTCACTGGGCGTTTTTCGAGTGCGCGATTCAAGCCATTTAAAAGTTTATCTTCGTTAAATGGTTCGCGGCTGCCGTCTTGTTTAATAACACGAGGCATAACCAGTTCAGCGCCTTCAAATGTAGTAAAGCGCTCGTGGCAGTCGTTACACTCACGACGCCTGCGAACTTGATGGCCTCCGCCAACAAGGCGTGAGTCAATAACTTTAGTATCTTTTGCGGTACAAAATGGACAATGCATAGCTCGGTACTTCCGTTTTAAAACAAAAAAGACCGCTAAATAGCGGTCTTTTATCTTAGCAAAAATTAGGGCTTATGTGCTCTCAATTACTACTGCTTATGCAATTAAGCGTAAACAGGTAATTTTGCACAAATTGCTTTTACTTTTTCTTTAACTTGCGCCTGTACAGATTCATCAGTGATGTTATCTAGTACGTCACAAATCCAGCCAGCAAGCTCTTTTGATTCTACTTCAGTAAAACCACGACGAGTAATTGCAGGAGAACCAATACGCAAACCAGATGTTACAAATGGTGAGCGTGGATCGTTCGGTACTGAGTTTTTATTAACTGTGATGTTAGCGTTGCCTAGGGCAGCATCTGCATCTTTACCAGTGATATCTTTATCGATTAAATCAAGTAAAAATAAGTGGTTTTCAGTTTTGTCAGAAACGATTTTGTAGCCGCGCTCTTGCATTACAGCAACCATTGCTTTTGCGTTTTTAACAACTTGTGTTTGGTATACTTTAAACTCTGGTTGAAGTGCTTCTTTAAATGCCACTGCTTTTGCTGCAATAACATGACATAAAGGACCGCCTTGGCCACCAGGGAAAACAGCGCTGTTAAGCTTTTTGTAGATTGCTTCGTCGCCACATGCAGAAATAATCAAACCACCACGAGGGCCTGCAAGTGTTTTATGCGTAGTTGTAGTTACAACGTGTGCATGAGGAACAGGGCTTGGGTAAACACCTGCCGCAATTAAACCCGCAACGTGAGCCATGTCAACAAACAGATAAGCACCGATTTTGTCAGCAATTTCACGGAATTTAGCCCAATCAACAATACCTGAGTACGCTGAGAAACCACCAATAATCATTTTTGGTTTGTGCTCAAGTGCTAGTGCTTCAACTTGTGCGTAATCAATTTCGCCCGTTGCTTCATCTAGTCCGTATTGGATTGCATTGTAAAGCTTACCAGAGAAGCTTACGTGAGAACCGTGAGTTAAGTGACCACCATGAGCTAAGCTCATACCTAATACAGTATCGCCAGCGTCTAATAATGCTAGAAAAACAGCTGCATTAGCTTGCGAACCAGCATGTGGCTGTACGTTTGCGTAGTCAGAACCAAATAACTCGTTAGCACGGTCAATTGCTAATTGCTCAACAACATCAACATGCTCACAACCGCCATAATAACGTTTGCCAGGGTAACCTTCTGCGTATTTGTTTGTAAGCTGTGAACCCTGCGCTTCTAGTACGCGTGGGCTACAGTAGTTTTCTGAAGCGATTAGTTCGATATGCTCTTCTTGGCGAGCAGTTTCTTTGGTTATCGCGTCAAATAACTCTGGATCAAAATCCGAAATATTCATGCTACGTTCTAACATTGGGGTCTCCTAGGGCAACGTGTATGGTGTTTTTTAGAGGCTTTATTGTACGCTTTAAACGACTCTTTGCCTACGCTCTTAAGTTGAGGATATTTAAACAGGGATTGGAACTATTTCACAGCTCTTTTAAGATGATATTTTTTTATAAAGCCATAATAATTTTAAATGAATTATATTTACTACATTTAATTAGTAAATATAACTAAGTGTATTCATCCGTATAAAGTTATAAAAAAAGCGGCTCAAGCCGCTTTTCCTTGTAATTTAACTTAGCCTAGTTTAGCGAGCATTTCGGTACGTAACGCGTCGTAATCGGCGTTCATATCGCTTGCTAGGCATGGTTTTGCTAGTGCATCAGCAAGTGGTTTTGGCATACCTAATTCAATATTTAGAATACCCTCTACGCTTTCTTTAAACTTAGCAGGATGAGCTGTCGCTAAAAAGATACCCGCAGTACCCGGCGCACGATTTTCAACAAGACCTTGGTAAGCAATAGCAGTATGAGGCTCTGCAACATAGCCCGTTTGTTGAATTTTTTTCATCACGGCTTGCGTGTCTTGCTCGTTTACGCTTGTTGAATAAAAATTATCGTAGCTAAACCAGTTATTATCTAACATTGTTTGTACACGCGGCCAATTGTTTGGCTTACTTACATCCATCGCATTTGAAAGCGACTCAAGCGTTGCGTTTGGCGTCCAGTTTTTATCAAGCATAAAGCGCGGCACAGTATCATTTTGATTTGTTGTTGCGCTTAATTTACCTACAGGTAAACCAATAACCGCACCAATCATTGCGGCGCACACATTACCAAAGTTACCACTAGGTACTGATATATGTGCTGTTGCGCGTTTTTCTTTTGGTAGCTGTGCGATGGCTTCAAAGTAGTAACAAACCTGAGCAACTAAACGGCTAATATTAATTGAATTAGCTGAGTTAAGCCCAAGTGTTGATTTAACTTCTTCATCTAAAAAGGCATTTTTAACTAGCTCTTGGCAATCATCAAAGCTGCCCTCAACTGCGTAACAATGAATATTGTTACCTAGCGTAGTAAATAGCTTTTGCTGAGCAAGTGAAATTTTGCCTTTAGGGTATAAAATAACAACATCGATATTTGGTTTATTGTAAAAAGCATGCGCTACAGCTGCACCGGTATCGCCCGATGTTGCTGTTAAAATAGTTACTTTCTCGTTTTTGTTAAACTGCGTTAAACACTCTGCCATAAAGCGACCACCAAAGTCTTTAAACGCAAGTGTAGGACCATGAAACAGCTCTAAACAGTATGTGTTCTCTTCAACTTCCACCAGCTTAACTGGAAAGTTAAATGCATTTTTAACCATTTGCGCCACAGTATCGCTTGGTAGCTCATCACCAATTAGGTGCGATAATATTTTGCCGCTGCGCGTAACAAAGTCCATATCAAGCAATGCATCAACATCAGACAATGGGGCCAGTGATTCTGGGAAAAATACACCTTGGTTACGACCCAAACCTGTTTTTACGGCTTCAACGAACGACACTTTTTGTGAGCTATCTTTTAAATTATGTAATTGCATGACTAACTATCCTATAAAACTGTTAATTGACGCGTGCCGTCGTTATCTAATTTACAAATGTGGCAAAAGCCTTGCTCGTTAATGTAATTGGTTTCTAACCACTGCGCGCATTGCTGTGCAGCTTCAAGTGTTTTACATACGCTAAACAAGGTGGGCCCTGCGCCCGAAATACTGACTATTTCAGCGCCCAGTGCTGGCAAGCTTGCTTTGGCTTCACTAAAGCCTTTAATGAGCGGTGCGCGGTAAGGTTCTGCTATTTCATCTTTCATTATGCTTAGCGCATCGTCAAAACGGCTAGTTAACAGTAAGCTACTAAATGCCGACAAACGCTGAGCAAATTCAACACTTGCATGCATGCTCAACTCTTTTGGTAAAACCGAGCGCGCTTTTGCAGTGTTGAGTGAAAAACCAGGAAACGCAGCAACGTAGTACCAACTTTTATCAACAGGCAGTGCAATCGATTTATCAGGGATTAAATCACCGGTTAATTGCAAACCACCTAAATAACATGGCGTAATGTTGTCGTAATGGCGACCACCGCTTACCACAGCCTCAAAGTCAGCCATAAGCTCAATAAGCTCAACCTGACTTAAATTAGTTTTTGCAAACTTATCAAGGGCAGCAAAGGTAGCCACGACCGAACATGCACTAGAGCCAAGCCCTGAGCCAATTGGTAAGTTCTTTTTAAGCTCGAGCTTTACGCTTGGCATAGTAGGCGCAACATGCGCTCTAAAATGCACTAAACACTGGTACGCTAAATTTTCATTAGCATCACTGGGTAACTTATGAGCGTATTCGCCAGTGCAAATAAACTCATCGCTTGGTGCGGCGCTTACAACGGCTACATCACCTAACAAACTGCCATCAATTGGCGCAAGCGCTGCGCCAAGGGCATCAAAGCCCACTGCAAAATTACCAATAGACGCCGGAGCATATACTTCAATCATAACGAGCTCCTAGCGCGACAACGTTTTTAAAATATCAGCAAATACACCCGCGGCTGTTACTTCCGAGCCGGCGCCATAACCACGAATTACAAACGGACGTGGCTGGTAGTATTGGCTTAAAATAGCCAGTGCGTTTTCACCATCACGAATGACACTAAGCGCATGCTTTGCATCTACCGCTTCAATACCTACTTTACAGTGGCCTTCTTTAATTGTGCCTACATAGCGAAGTACCCTACCCTCGCTCGCAGCGCTTTTGATACGGTCGTTAAAATCAGCATCTAAGCTTGGTAGTTTTGCCATAAACTCATCAACGCTATCACCTTGTGCAAAACCTGGTGGTAATACTGACTCAACTTCAATATCGCTTAGCTCTAATTTCATACCGGCTTCGCGAGCGATGATCAATAACTTACGTGCGACATCGGTACCCGATAAATCATCACGAGGATCTGGCTCAGTAAAGCCACTTTCTTTGGCTTTAATAGTTGCCTCAGAAAGTGATAAACCATCTTGAAGTGCGCCAAACATATACGAAAGTGAACCTGATAAAATACCGCTAAACTCTAATAACTCATCACCGGCACCAAATAATGACTGTAAGTTGTCGATTACTGGTAAGCCTGCACCAACGTTTGTTTCGTATAAAAATTTACGATTATTTTTTTGTGTTGCTGCAATTAAATCTTGGTAATACGTGTATGAGCTTGTTGTTGCTTTTTTATTGGCAGCAACCACATGAAAACCTGCATTTAAAAAGTCTACATACTGCGCAGCAAGTGCATCCGACGACGTACAATCAACAAGCACAGGGTTTACTAAATGATTTTGCTTAACAAACTGCTCTACTAGTTTTAAATCAAACGCCTGCTCAGATGAGGCCAATTTTTGCTGCCAATCACCAAAAGCAATACCTTCACTATCAAGGTGTAATTGGCGAGAGTTAGCAACACCATACAAGTTGAGTTTAATATTACGCTTTTCAAGCCACGCTTGTTGACGTTCAAGCTGATTAATAAGCTCTTGCCCTACTAAGCCACAACCTAGTAAAAACACATCAATTGACGGCACATGCGTGAAAAAGTTTTCATGGCATATTTTTACGGCGTCGTTACAAAGTTCACCATCAATTACTGCTGAAATAGCACTTTCTGTAGAATCCTGTGCAATTGCCACGATATTTACTTGCGCTTGTGCAAGCGATGCAAAAAACTTAGCCGCTAAGCCACGGTGCGCGCGCATGTTGTCGCCCACTAAAGTAACAATGGCTAAATTGCGCTGCACTTGTACAGGCTCAATAAGCCCTGCTTGTAATTCAAGTTCAAATGCGGTTTGTAGCGCATCAAGTGCAAGTGCTAGGTCTGTTTCGTGTACACAAAAGCTAATGCTGAATTCGCATGATGACTGCGTGATCAATACAATTGATACGTTATCGTGAGCAAGCGCGTTAAATACCTTAGACGCCATACCTACTTTGCCTTTCATGCCTGGCCCTGAGACAGTTAGCATTGCAAGGTCTTGTAGGCTCGAAAGCGCTTTTACTGGCTCATCTGATGAATAATCGTTACCAATTAATGAGCCTTGTGCGTCTGGGTTATGCGTATTTTTAATTTCGCACGGCACACCGGCTTTAGCACACGGCAAAATTGTTTTAGGATGAAGTACTTTTGCACCAAAGTAAGAAAGCTCCATCGCTTCTTTATAAGATAAAAAATCTACTTTAGTCGCTTTTTTAATATAACGAGGATCAGCACTGTATACACCATCAACGTCTGTCCAAATTTGGCAAATTTCAGCTTCTAAACATGCTGCTGCAATTGCTGCTGAGTAGTCTGAGCCATTACGGCCAAGCGTTGTAAGTTCACCTTTGTCATTACTCGCTGTAAAACCAGGCATGATATAGATAGTTGCAGGGCTTTCTTTAAGCACAGCTTGAAAGCGCGCTTTACTTGTTACTAAATCAGCCTCGGCGTCGATATAACCGCCAGTTGAAGCGATACAGCTTGTTGCTTCTAAGTATCTTGCATCGTGCGAGTTCAATAAAGCCTGCATTAAAGAAACACTAACGCGCTCTCCAAAGCTAATTACAAATGCGCGAACTTGATCAGGGCAACATTGTATAAGTGATACGCCATCTAGTTTATTTTTAAGCTCGCCTAAGTTTGGCCAACTTGTAACTACTACACCACTTTTTTCAACGTCAGCTTTCAAACCTTCACAGCGGCTAACTAATGCTTGCCATTGCTGCGAAAAGTCAGAGCCTTGTTCTGCAGCACTTGCAAGTGCAACTAGCGAATCGGTCATTCCACCTGGAGCAGAAAGTACCAAAAGCATTTCATCTTTTAATTGTGCTTTAACTAGCTGAGCTACCTGTTGTAAGCATGCATAGTCGGCAAGCGAAGACCCACCAAATTTTAAAACTCGCATTGTTTATGTTCCTCATCCCATAAAACGAAAAAAGGCCTGTGTTCTAAGTGAACACAGGCCTTTAAATTTGTTGCACCGACCTATGCCACTATCCAGTAAGAATGATGGTTGTAATAATAATGGTCAGTACGCGATTAATTGTTTTCATATGTTAAGACTGCCTTAACAAAGGCTATGCTGTCAACCCTAAATTAAAAGATAAAACAGCCTTTTTTAACATGAAAAAACCTAATGAATGCCAAATTTATGCAATATTTCGTTTAAGTTAGATTTATTGATAGGTTTATCGATAAAGTCTATTGCGCCAAGTTGTGCGACTCGTTGCTTCATTTTCTCTTGTATATCGGCAGAAATAACTAAAACAAAGCACTCTATTTTTTCTATTTTTATAGTCTCGAGTACTTGTATACCATCAACTTCGGGCATGGTGAGATCTAAGCACAATAAATCAAAGCTTTGTGCTCGTAAAAGTTCTAGAGCGTGCGCTCCATTTGTAGCTTGTTGTATTTGAGCGTCTATACATTCATTTAAACACCGCACGACTTGTTTACGGGCAACTGCAGAATCGTCACAGACTAATATCGAAAATTTCATCATGTTTACTACTACACAACCATCAAAGTTATTAAAAGGTTATTAAACTAATGCCTTCCATTGCATTTTAGACACTTTAACACGCCTCCAAGCACTCAGCGCATTAATAATTTAATACAATGATAAATATAGAATAAATCCGTTTAAGATATAATTAACCAAAGCAAATACTAATTAAGCCTACAATACATAACAGATAACGAATTTATTAATTTATACCTTGGTTTAAATACTTTGATACTACACGCTCACTTTTTGGATTTATCTTATTAAATTTTAACTTTTTTATTTATTTTTAGAGGTTTATTGACTAACTTTTAAATTACTATCGTAACGTTACAAAAATAATAAAGGATAAACAAGTCACTCATGTTACAAAAAAGTCTTTCTAAGAAGCTACTGACTAGCGTTTTATCCGTCTATTTTTTGCTTACCTTTGTAGTGACCTGTGGACAAGTGCTTGCTGAATACGTCAATACTAAAGACTATATTCGCGATGAACTTAGTACCTTACAAAAAACCTTTAGTCGCAGCTTAACACGTGCAATTTGGGAGCTTAATACCAAGCAAACAATTACAACAGCAGAAGGTTTACTCGCCATTCCCATGATTGAAGGGATTATTGTTCGAGACGACAGCGGCGAAATTATTTCACAGCTAGGGCGATCTCTTGATATACACAAGCTATATAACCAACAGTTAGTACAAGAAGAGGTTATTTTAGAAGACGCAAAATCGGGTTTATTTGGTTATACCTTTCCACTTATTTTTGAATTTTCAGGTCGTGCTACTCAAGTTGGTGACGTTACCTTATTCTCAAGTCGAGAAGTTGTTTTTAGCCGCATTATGGTATCAATCTACTTTTTGATTGGTAATGCGATGATTAAAACCACCTTTTTGATCATCTTATTTTTAATGGCATTTAGAAAACTTCTTACAGACCCTTTAGCAGAACTCACTGAGCAACTAGAAAATTTAGAACTAGACGAGCTAGAAGGTCAACATATAGAAATAGAAACAGAAGAACATAATGAACTAAAAGTGATGGAGCAGTCATTTAACAAACTAATAGATAAAGTGGTTCAGTATAGAAAAGAGCTTGAACACACCCAAAAAGAACTCATTATAAGTAACGAAAAGCTTGATCAACACAACATACAACTTGAACAAGACGTAGCCCGTAAAACATCCAATTTAAGCCAAGCAATGATGGATTTACAGCAGCAAAAATACGAACTCGAAAAGCAAAAAATTGTCCTCACCGAAGAAGTAGACTTACGCCGCAGCACAGAGCTAGAGTTAATTACAAAGCAAACTGAATCTCAGCGCTATATAGAAGAGTTAAGCCTTGCACAGGAACGTTTACTAGGCACAGAAAAAATGGCTGCGCTAGGCGGACTTGTAGCAGGTATTACACACGATATAAACACCCCTATTGGGATAGGTGTAACGGCAATATCATTTTTACAAGAACGCTTAAATAAACTCGAAAATGCTTATACCGAAAAAACACTTTCGCCAAAAGCACTAGAAGAATTCATTAACGAAGCAAAACAAAGCACAAGCTTACTAACCACTAACTTAGATAGAGCTTCGGAGCTTATAGCTAGCTTTAAACAAATAGCGGTCGATCAAGCCAGTGAAGCAGTAAGAACCATTAACTTTAAAGATTACACTAACGAAGTAATACGCTCACTGCACCCAAAACTAAAAAAGACATCCCATACTATAAAATTAGAATGTCCTGATGATTTAGTTTTAAATCTACCTGCTGGGGCTATAAGCCAAATTTTTACTAACCTAATTATGAACTCACTTATTCATGGCTTTGAAGGTAAAAGCAACGGTGTAATGGATATTAAAATAAGCGCTGATGACACCAACTTAACTATTGATTACAAAGATGACGGTAACGGTGTTACTAACGAGCAATTAAAAAAATTATTTGACCCATTTTTTACTACCAAACGCGATGAAGGCGGTAGCGGATTAGGCACCCATATAATGCTTAATTTGGTCAAGCAAACCCTTAGTGGCTCTATTGATGCAACGAGTGAACCGGGCAAAGGTCTGCGTTACTATATTCAATTTCCGAAGAACATGGCTAAGCCACTGCCTATTTTTGATAAATATGAATAAAAGTATATGCATTAAATTATTAGGGCGTGTTGTTCTTTGGTGGTTGAATTTACAGCAATATGTTTGGTTTTTAGGCAAGACAGAGCCTATGTAGTGTGGTTATTCCCCATAAATAGGCGACAACGCAGCATAAATACCAAACATGCGCTGCCCTTTGGGTTCTTTCTAGGGACGATTAACTCTTTGTTGCTCGGTTTTTACTTATTCCACTAGGTTACAAACCTCGCGCCGCGATTTAATCGCCCCTAGATTGAACAAATTTCAATCCATAAAGTTCAACACGCCCTAGTAACAAATCAGTCATTTCGAGATGCTGTTTTTATTGCTATGATTGTACAAATTTTTCAAATGGATCAATTCCCCTATGTGGTTTAGTAACCTTATTTGTTACCGCTTTAAGCAAGACGTTTCATATACTCAAGAAGACTTTGATAAAGCATTAGAGCAAGATTTATTTCGCCCATGTACTGGTCAAGAGCTTGCAACATTTGGTTGGACAAAAGCGTTTGGAAAACATGGCGATACGCTATCGCATTTTTCTCAAAAAAGTATTCTAGTTTGCGCTAAACGCGAAGAAAAAGTACTCCCTGCTTCTGTTATTAATGAACTAGTTGCTGAGAAAGTTGATCTGATAGAAGCTGAAGAAAACCGCCCAGTTAAAAAGAAAGAAAAAGACGAATTAAAAGAAAACATTCTTCATACTCTTCTACCTCAAGCATTTAAAAAGTCGAGCTTACAATTTGCCTTTATTGACCAAGAAAACGGTTGGGTTGTTGTAAATAGTGGCAGCTTTAATAAAGCAGAAGAGCTACTAGCACTACTTCGTAAATCGTTGGGAACGCTTCCGGTTGTACCTGCGTTTGCTAACTACGACCTAGATGTATTTTTAACTGATTGGTTAACTAACTTTAGTACACCAGAAGGTTTTGCTATTGGCTCAGACGCTGAACTTGAAGAAGCAGACGACAGCGGCGCACAAGTAAAGCTTAAAGGTCATGATCTATCGTGTGATGAAGTTAAATCGCATTTAGAAAGTGGTAAACGCGTAACTAAACTTGCACTTGATTGGCAAGAGCGTCTTAAGTTTATGCTGCAAAACGATGGCTCTATCAAACGTTTAAGCTACTCTGAAACTCTAAAAGAAGAAAACGCAGATATTCCTAAAGAAGATATGGCTTTAAAACTTGATGCTGACTTTATTTTAGCTTCTGAAGAAATAAAGCAATTACTTGAAGAGCTAACTGCAGGTTTAGGTGACGTTGAAGATTTAGAAAAAGCGTAAATACCATAGTGCCTACCTGCATAAATATTTAAGCAATTTAATGAATTAAATAGCATATGTAAGTAGGTTGGTATAACAGATAAAAATCCGATAGCAGTTTACTGCTATCGGATTTTTTTATGAAATTTAGAAGCACTTATTTATATCTAAACCGCGAACAGTATTTAGCTAACGATCGACGTATTAAAACCTAAGGTAATCATCTTTTAAGTAGGAGAATACAGCATGGTTCAGAGGTAAGTTATGTAGAGTGATATGAGATTATCTATATACGCTTCAAGCTGGACTGCACAAAAGCTGAAATTTTTGATTTTAATTAAAACCATTAACTTACTTTGTGCAGATAACTTATTTTAGCTTTTAGCGTCTTCAACTTTAGGTTGGCGATATATTTTTATAATGTGATATAAATTTACAAGCGACAATAAGCCGTTGGTAAAAATAACAGGCACTGCGCCAATGGCAACACCGTATGCAGTAAATACAATACAACCAAACATGTTGTACCAACGCAGTTTTACTACATCTGTCATTGTTAACGATGCAACCAATAAAGCTGATGCAATATAACCTAAATATTCCCAACTCAATTGTTCTCTCCTAGCCTTTAGGTTAGCATTACATGTACTGCTATCTTATGGCACTTGTAAGTATTGCAAAGTTACAACAAAATAAAAAAGCTAACCTGCTTAAAAAACCTGAAAAAGTTTGCCGGAAAATACCAGCAAATTCTTAAATCATTACACGGGAAATGAAGGTAAAATAATACTCTTAGCAAAGCTAATAATATTAGTAGCAAGTTAGCGTAAATTCTTAGTGTCTTAATGCTATCGTCATTAAGATGTAATAAATAGGACAAATGTCCGAAGAGCACATTGATGTTTCAATACCATTTTTCTAGTTACCTTGTTGATCAGCTTTTAACCTTTGCCGGTAGTAGCTATCAACAATCAAAAAAAGAAGTTCTGATCCATCAAGATCAGCCTTTAAGCAAGCTTGTGCTTGTACGCAGTGGCACTGTGTCGTTTAGTTACGACGTAGGTAATGGACGACGCCTGCTGTTAGGACAATTGGATTGTAACAACACCCTTATTGGTGAAATAGAAGCGCTAAATAATAATCCGTGTATATATACGGTAACGTGCTTTAGCGATGTCACTTATAACCTTATTGAATTAAGGCATTGGCGTGCTCTACTGCTTGAAAAACCAGAACTAAGCTTATACACAGCACAAACTATTGCGGCTAAGTTTCAGGAAAACCAAAAAATCAATTTAGATAAGTTATTACTACCACTTAGCTATAACATAGCTAAAGATTGCTTACTAAGGGCCGAGAACAACAACCCTACGCTACTTAGAGCCTACCCAACTGTAAATGCTGAAGCCGAACGTTTTGCTACCACTGAGCGAGCTTACAGACGTGTTGTTACAGAACTCGTAGAAAAAGGCTTGGTACTTAGAAGTAACGATGGCTTGCAAGCAGTCGATATACCAAAACTAAGTGAATACGTAGATAGCTTTGCTCAGCTTTAAAATAAAAAAAGGCCTTAACGGCCTTTTTTTATTTATGCAAATTACTAATTACTTCTCTAGCAAAATGTCATGAATTTTCGCAAGATCAGATTTACCAGCAATAATTTCATCCGGTGTTAAACCCGATAGTTCATGCGGAAACACTAACCACTCTTCAGATTCATGAATATAATAATCTGGAACAGTGTCTACTTTTGAGTTTTTTGGCTTGTAGTACGGGCATGCAATACGAATATCACGTGGCAAGTTTAAGCGCATAAGCTCTGAAAGCTTTTCTTTTAATGCAACAATACTACGACCTGAGTCAAATACATCATCAACAATTAATAATGAATCACCTGCATTTGCGTTCTCTACAATGTAATGTAAGCCGTGTACTTTAATTTCTTTCGACTGTTTACCAATACCGTAATAAGACGATGTACGTACTGCAATGTGATCAGTCTCAATGCCTTTGTAATCGTAATATTCTTGAACAGCAATACCGATCGGTGCACCACCTCGCCAAATACCAATAATAAAATCAGGACGAAAGCCATCTTGGTATACTTGTGCCGCTACGCGGAACGAATCTTCAAGCAGCTGTTGAGCTGTGATGTAGCACTTATCTGACATAATTAGAAACCCCAGTGGTGGATATAAGATTTGAGCGCAGCTTAGAGTTAAGCAAAAATTAAACTCAAACAGGTATTGGCGACTGATTTTACCGTAAATGAAATAAAATTGCTTGCCTGTAAATTAAAAAATAGGCACCCAAGGGTGCCTATATTTTAGCGTAAAAAGCGTAATTTAGTAAATATTATGCTTTTTCTTGTAAAGTACGAGCAACTGTACGCATACCTTGAGTTGTTGCACCCGCTGCCCATTGACTTGTACTGCCCATGTTAAATGCAGCCGCTAAATCTATGTGTACCCAGCCTTTGCCATCGTTTGGCACAAAGCGTGATAAAAAGCCTGCAGCATTCGATGCACCGCCATAACCGCCACCTTTTTGTGCACGGCTATTCGCCGTATCAGCATAAGGAGATGGGCAGTTTTGTTGATGCCATTTTTCAAGAGGAAGTGGCCAAGCAGCTTCCATTTCTTGAGATGCAAAACTCTCAACTTCACGTACAAGTTCTTTATCAAGTGCAAATAATGCATTGTACTCTTGGCCAACAGCAACAAGCGCTGCACCAGTTAGTGTTGCTGCATCAATAATAAGTGGAGCGCCAGTCTCACCTGCGGCCATTAAGCCATCTGCAAGTACTAAGCGACCTTCAGCATCGGTGTTTACAATTTCAACTGTCGTGCCATTTTTATAAGTAAGAATGTCACCTAATTTGTATGCATGACCCGAAATTAAGTTCTCAGCACAACATAAAAACAGTTTAATACGTTTTTCAATACCACGGTTAATAGCCAATGCTAAACCTGCAGTTACTGTTGCAGCACCGCCCATGTCGCACTTCATACCAAGCATACCTTCGCTTGATTTGATTGAGTAACCACCTGAGTCAAACGTAATACCTTTACCTACAAGCGCTGCACTTACTGGTGCATTTTCGTCGCCTGTTGGGTTGTAATCAAGCTCAAGCAATACTGGTGGGCGAACACTACCGCGACCAACAGCATGAATACCAATCCACTGTTGTTCTAGTAACGCATCACCTTTAATGATTTGGTAACTTACGTGTTCAGGCGCTAATGATTGAATAAACTCAGCTGCTTTTTCGGCTAGGCTCTCTGGGTAAATGTCATCGGCTGTCCCGTTAACCATTTCACGTGCCCAAATTGCTGACGTTTTTAAGTGAGCAAGTTCTTTAATATCTGATTGTGCGTTATCAACAAACTCAACACCGTTTAACGATTTTGGTGTTACAAAGCCTTGATAAAAAGCCCACTGGCTTTCTGTACACCAAGCATCACCTGCTAATTCAACGTTTTTAATACCTTGGATTGCAATAGTACGACCAGCTTTTTGAACATTTTTCAATGTTTCTTGCTCAGACAAATGAACAGTTGCACCGCGCTCATTAAAAGACAATGACGCATTATCGCCCCAATGACTCGCTGCTGCTTGTTCGCTTAGTTGAACAACAAATTTTTCACTCATGTTAGAATACCCTTGCACTTAAATGTGCCACCGAGTTTACTATAGAGCGCTTAAGTTCCCAACAGCTTGAGGTAAATAACATAAACCACACTGCTGTGCAGTATTTACGCTTTGGAAGTTATCATGAAGTACACGCCAACTCTGCAACCTGCCACCTTATTAAAGCGCTACAAACGCTTTTTAGCTGATTTACAACTAAGTGATGGCAGCGAATTTACCGCCCACTGTGCTAATACAGGTAAAATGACGGGATGTGCAGAGCCTGGTTTTGCTGCTTTTTATTCAACAAGCGATAACGCAAAACGAAAATACTCGCATTCATTAGAGCTTACGCAAAATAACCTATCGCAGCTTATTTGTGTAAATACAGCGGTGGCTAATAAAGTAGTAGAAGAAGCAATAAACAATAATGTGATAAGCGAGCTACTCGACTACAGTCAATTGCAAAGCGAAGTAAAGTACGGCAGCGAAAACAGCAGAATCGACTTTTTACTCACAGACGAAAATAAGCCTGATTGCTACGTAGAAGTTAAATCAGTCACATTATTAAGCGAAGATGCACCACAAAGCGGGCAAGGCTACTTTCCTGATGCGCAAACACTGCGTGGACAAAAACATATCCGCGAACTAATAGAAATGATCGAACAAGGCCACCGAGCAGTATTACTGTTCGCTGTTTTACATGAAGGAATAAATACCGTGAGTGCAGCTGCGCATATTGATAAAAAATACGCCACGCTATTAAGCCAAGCAATAATAGCCGGCGTTGAAGTATTAGCATACAAAGCCACTATTTCTGCTAATGAAGTTTTACTTCATAAAAAAATAGTATTTGCACAATAATGTATTAAACCAAGGGATTGAACTAAGCGTAATCTGCAAAATAAGCAAAGTACTCAAATTAAAAAAAGTTATACAAAGTGAATTATAAAAATTAACTTGTTTTTAAAGCTTTTGCCCACATAACAAGGCAAGTTTTAGAAAGCGAATATGTGAATTAATTAAAAGTGTAAATAAACTATTAATACACTTTTTACTCAGTAAGCATGGTTGAAGCTAATTCGATTAATTAAAAATAAATTTGCCTAGGGTATAAGATTCTGTTATTTATACCGCCGGCTAATGCTGAGGCATTAAATTAAGGATTTAGGAGAGAGTTATGCCAGACCAAAAGAAACATGGTTTATTGGCTCAAGCCGGTTTAGAACCATACCAAGAAAAACCAGGCGAAGAGTACATGAATGATGCACAACGTGCTCATTTTAGAGCGATTTTAGAAACTTGGCGTAATGACTTACGTAACGAAGTTGATCGTACTAAATCACACATGCAAGACGAAGCTGCTAACTTTCCTGACCCAGTTGACCGCGCTGCACAAGAAGAAGAGTTCTCTTTAGAACTTCGTACTCGTGACCGCGAACGTAAATTAATCAAAAAAATTGAAAAAACAATTAATTTGATTAAAGAAGATGATTTTGGCTTTTGTGAGTCTTGTGGCATCGAAATTGGCATACGTCGCTTAGAAGCACGTCCTACTGCCGATTTATGCGTAGACTGCAAAACACTTGCAGAAATCAAAGAAAAGCAATCTGGACGCGGCTAATTAATACTTATTAATTAGTTATGTCTCCTACAGCCGTTACTGCGCCTATGCGTAAATATCGCGGTCGTTTTGCACCGTCTCCTTCTGGGCCATTACATTTTGGCTCACTTGTAGCGGCTGTGGGTAGTTATCTAGATGCAAAAGCTAACCAAGGAGATTGGTTAGTTCGTATAGAAGACATTGACACTACGCGCGTGGTTAAAAACGCCGACTCCGATATTCTTAATACCTTACATGCCTACGCCCTTCACTGGGACGAACCTGTTGTATATCAAACGCAGCGTCTGCCTTTATACCAAGATATTACCCACTCACTTTTAAAACAAAACCTTGTTTATGGTTGCACCTGTACTCGCAAACAAATAAAAGCTATTGGCGGTATTTATCAGGGGCATTGCCAAGCACTTAATCATAATACTCAATGCGGTGCGCTTCGCTTAGTTCAGCAACATCCAACGACTCAATTTAATGATTTAATTCAGGGTGATATAACGGTAAATAGCGCCCTTTCCCATGAAGATTACTTAATTAAACGCAGCGATGACTTATTTGCATATCAACTTGTTGTGGTCGTCGATGATATTGATCAAGGGATTAATCGAATTGTAAGAGGTGCTGATTTAATTGAGCCAACCGCTCGGCAAATTAGTTTGTTTAAACAACTCGATAGCCCTGTGCCTGAATTTGCTCATTTACCTTTAGCGGTTGCCAAGCCTGGTTTCAAATTGTCTAAACAAAATTATGCTCCTGCCATTAGCAAACAAAATCCAAAGCCTGCTTTAATTAGTGCATTTGAATTTTTAGGATTGCCTGTTATAGCTGATTTAATCGATTTAAATATTGAACAATTAATCGCTTGGGGAATTAAAAACTTTAGCTTAAAACAGGTACCACAAGTATCCGAAATACAAATTTCTCAGCATCCACGTAGTCAGAAAGTCCAATTTACACATTTAAGTAAATAAAATAGCTAAAAACGGCTTAATTTCAACACATCAACTTAATTTTTAAACCCTGCTGGTATATGATAGCCGCCTAAATATATGCTAATTACGTCAAACAGCTTGTACTGGGCTATAACCGCCCCATTTGCTGTAACTTTTGATTGCGATGCAGAGTCAATCACACCTTCTAGGAGACAGACTATTATTTCCAAGCTTTTTCAATTTTGCCGACAAATAATCGGCCCGAATACAAGTGCACAAAGCGCTTCTGTAAGCAGTGAACCTATTGTTGTCACTCGTGGTGAGCATGGTATTTCTCGCAAACAATTTAGCCCAAATGCAATCAAAGTATTATACCGCTTAAAAGACGGTGGCTACGATGCCTACCTTGTTGGTGGTTGTATTCGCGATATATTGTTAGGCCAACAGCCAAAAGATTTTGACGTAGTTACTAATGCCACGCCAGATCAAGTAAAAAAACTATTTAGAAACTGTCGCCTTATTGGTCGTCGCTTTCGTTTAGCACATATTGTATTTGGCCGTGAAATTATTGAAGTGGCGACTATGCGTGGCCACCACGAAGCGCAAGAAGACAAAAATCAAATAAGCCAATCAAGCGATGAAGGCCAATTACTACGTGACAACGTATTTGGCAGTATTGAAGAAGATGCAGAACGCCGCGACTTTTCAATCAATGCACTTTATTACTCAATCAAAGATTTTAGTATTCACGATTACGCCAACGGCTTAGCGGCAATTAAAGCTAAACAAATTGAGCTAATCGGCGACCCTGAAACGCGTTACCGCGAAGACCCTGTTCGTATGTTACGTGCAGTTCGCTTTGCTACTAAACTTGATATGAGCATTGCGCCTAAAAGTGAAAAGCCAATTAGTGAGCTTGCAAGTTTGCTTGATAACATTCCGCCAGCACGTTTATTTGAAGAAATTCTTAAGCTGTTTTTAAATGGCAAGGCCGAAGCTAACTTTTTAATGCTGCGTAAATACGGCTTATTCCGCTCACTGTTTCCTGAGCTTGATAAAATCTTAGATAAAAACCCAAGTGGCTTAGAACACACGCTTATTCAGCAAATGTTTCAAAATACCGACAAACGTATTAATGCCGATAAAAAAGTAACACCAGCGTTTATTTTTGCCGCACTACTTTGGTTCCCGCTGCTTGAACGTACTAAAAAGATTCAAAGCCAAGAGCAACTTGCAGAATACGATGCTTTCGCACAAGCAATGAATAAAGTACTAAGCGATAACTCACAACACATTGCGGTTCCTAAACGCTTTACTTTAGGTGCTCGCGATATTTGGCATATTCAGCATCGTTTGGATAAACGCGCAGGCCAACGTGCTTACAGACTAACGCAGCAACCTCGCTTTAAAGCCGCCTACGACTTTTTACTCTTACGCGTAGACGCGGGCGAAACACAGCATACTGAGCTTGCCCAGTGGTGGACACAATACTTAAGCCAAGATATAAACGGCCAAAAAGAGATGGTTAAAAACTTAGGCCACCAAGGTGGTCCTAAGCCGCGAAAGCGCCGTCGACCTACTAAAAAGCCAGCTGAGTAATAACATGCACTGTGTTTATTTGGGTTTAGGTGCCAACCTAAACTCACCAAAAGAGCAGCTTGATAACGCGGTAATCGCGCTTAAAAAGCTGCCTAATTGTGAATTTATAAACGTATCGCATTACTATGCAAGTAAGCCTATGGGCCCACAAGATCAACCAGACTATATCAATGCAGTAGCGTGCATTAAAACGACCCTTGAGCCAGAGCAATTACTTGATTTAACACAAAGCATTGAACTTGAGCATGGTCGAGTAAGAAAGGCTGAGCGTTGGGGTCCACGCACTCTTGATATAGATACTCTATTATTTGATGATCAAATTATAAATACGGTGCGCTTAACTGTGCCTCATTATGGTTTGAATAATCGCGAGTTTGTGGTTTATCCACTATTAGAGCTTGCACCTGAACTTATTTTACCTAGCGGCATTGCATTAAAAACCATTGCAAATAATTTACCGCTCAACGACTTACAACAATTACCTCTGTAATTAACCTAGGCTTTTGCCTGCGAGGATATTATGTCTAAAATAACCGTTTCTACTTTAAATAAAATGAAAGCAGAAAATAACAAAATTACTGCATTGACAGCCTACGACGCTAGTTTTGCAAAGTTATTTCATGATAACGGCGTTGAAGTTATTTTAGTGGGCGACTCTTTGGGCATGGTACTACAAGGCGGCGATGACACCCTTGGCGTAACCAATCAAGATATTGCATATCATACCCGCTGTGTACGCGCTGGTAGCCGCGAATTATTTGTAATTGCTGACTTACCTTTTATGACCTACTCAAGCGTAAGTGATACTTGTAAAAATGCAGCTGAGCTTATGCGCGCTGGCGCAAACATGATTAAACTTGAAGGCGGAGAATGGCTTTACGAGAGCATTAAAACGCTTACTCAACAAGGTATTCCAGTTTGCGGGCATTTAGGCCTTACACCACAGTCAGTACATGTATTTGGTGGCTTTAAAATACAAGGTCGCGAAGAAGACAAAGCACAAAAAATGATTGATGACGCGAAAGCACTTGAAGCTGCTGGCGCACAATTATTAGTACTTGAATGTATTCCAAGTGCATTGGCAAAACGCATTACAGACGCCCTAAGCATCCCAACAATTGGTATTGGTGCGGGCAGTTTAACTGACGGCCAAATACTGGTAATGCATGACCTTGTTGGTATTTCAGCAGGTTACATTCCTAAATTTTCTAAAAACTTTTTGCTCGAAACAGGCAATATGCCTGCAGCCGTTCAAAAGTATTGTACAGACGTTAAAAATGGCGCGTTTCCAAGCGCTGAACACGAGTTTAAATAATGCAGTCAATTACTGAAATCAGATCGTTACGTAGTCAAATTAAAGCATGGCGCCAAGCGGGTCTTAGCGTGGCACTTGTGCCAACAATGGGCAACTTGCACCGTGGGCATTTTTCGCTAGTAGAAAAAGCAAAAAACTTAGCCGATAAAGTCGTTGTGAGTATTTTTGTTAACCCAATGCAATTTGGTGCTAACGAAGATTTAGATAACTATCCTCGTACACTAAACGAAGATAAACAAGGCCTTGCAGAACTAGGCACTGATATTGTATTTACCCCAAGTGTAGAGACAATTTATCCAAATGGACTTGGCGCACAGAGCTTTGTAGATGTGCCTGATATTTCATTAGGTTACTGTGGTGGCTCACGCCCTGGTCACTTTAGAGGTGTTGCCACGGTAGTTACAAAATTATTTAATCTTGTACAACCCGATTACGCCTGCTTTGGTGAAAAGGATTTTCAGCAACTGCAAGTAATTAAAACCATGGCGCGCGACCTATCAATTCCGGTCGAAGTTATTGGTGTACCTACAATGCGAGAAGTTTCTGGCCTTGCTATGAGCTCGCGTAATGGTTACTTATCTGATGAGCAAAAAGCGACTGCAACCGTATTATTTAAAGCACTTAATACATGCGCTGAGCAACTTAAAAGCGGCGAAAAAGACTTCGTAAAACTTGAAAGCTTAGCTAAACAGAGCTTAGAGCAAGCTGGCCTAAAGCCAGACTATTTTGAGATTGCTCAACGAGATACATTAAAAACTGCTACAATCGAAGATACTCAATTTGTTATTTTAGCCGCAGCCTATTTTGGTGGTGTTAGATTGATCGACAATATTCAAGTCGAAATTTAATATTATTGCGACTCCATTTTAAGGATAAGAAGCATGCACACTTTAATAAAAACAAGCGTAGTCGCCCTTACTTTTGCACTATTAGTAGGTTGCCAAAACCAAGTTGAAAACCCTGAAATGAATCAGTGTGCTCAACAAAATTACCAATGCGAAAGTACATGTGAGCAGCAAACAACTGCTGAGGGCTTAAAGCAACAAGTATGCTCTGGAAAATGTGTTGAGAGCTATAATCAATGTAAAGTACAAGCCGAAAAATTAGGTAATATTTAATTCCTTAAAATTTTTAGTTTTAGGCACAAAAAAACCGCTCAGTGAGCGGTTTTTTATTGCCTATGGTTTATCATACCAATTTTATTAAAAACATGACCATTCTAGCGTATTAAATAACTCACTAACTACGTTAAAAATTATTTATATAGAACAACTATGTATCATAATTTTAGCCTTGTTATTGCGCTATTTTCTTATCGCTATAATAACTCACTAATTTAATGCAATTGGTATTAGTTCAAACCAAGCTTTTTAAGTTCTGTTTTTACTAGCTTTGCAGAAAGTGGTACATAACCATCTTTTTCTACAATTTGCTGACCATCTTTTGAAAGTACCATTCTTAAAAATTGTTCTTCCATAGGTGATAGTGGCTTATTCGGGTGTTTATTCACATAAACATATAAAAAGCGCGATAGCGGGTATTTACCTTGCGCAACGTTATCAAGTGTTGCATCAACAAAGTTATCGCCTTTTTTAGCAAGCGGCACAGTACGCACGCCCGATGTTTTATAGCCAATACCAGAGTAACCAATTGCATTTAATGAAGATGAAATTGACTGTACTACCGATGCAGAACCAGGTTGCTCATTTACATTATTACGGAAATCACCTTTACACAGTGCTTTCTTTTTAAAGTAGCCATAAGTACCTGACACTGAGTTACGTCCATAAAGCTGAACGTCTTTAGCAGCCCAATCACCTGTTAGGCCGACATCGCTCCAACGATTAACTTGCTCTGGTGCGCCACATTTACGAGTAGATGAAAAAATAGCATCTACTTGGTCAATACGAAGACCTTCAATTGGGTTATCTTTATGTACAAATACAGCAAGTGCATCAATAGCTACGCGAACTTCTGTTGGCTTATAACCGTAACGTTTTTCGAACGCTTCGATTTCTTTTGATTTCATTTTACGGCTCATTGGACCTAGGTTAGCTGTACCTTCGGTAAGTGCCGGTGGCGCAGTAGAAGAACCTGCCGCTTGAATTTGAATATTTACATTTGGGTAAATACGTTTGTACTCTTCAGCCCAGAACGTCATCATGTTGGCTAAAGTGTCAGAACCTACTGATGAGAAGTTACCTGAAACACCACTAATTTTTTGATACTCAGGAATATCTTGATCTAAAGCAACTGCTTGTGCAGATACGAAAGTTGTAACAGCCACACCCATTGCGGCAACTAAGTTTTTAAATTTCATGTAGGGTTCTCCGGTTTGTTCGTCCCATTTTCTAACTGCTGCCCACTCTAAAGTGAGTACATGACAGTTACATTACTCTTAAATGACACTTTTATGACTTTGCTTTTCAGCCTAATTACTTAGCTAGCGAAACTGTCTTATCTATTGAAAATTCGAAAGAAAAACACGAACCTTTGTTAACTTCACTGCTAATATTTAATTTACTATCGTGGCGCGTTAGTACATGTTTTGTAATCGCAAGCCCTAAACCTGAGCCACCTGTTGTTCTGCTGCGGGCTTTATCAACACGATAAAAACGCTCAGTTAAACGGTTAATATGCTCTGGCGCAATACCATCACCATTATCGGTAACACTAAAACACGCTTTATTGTTTTTGCGCTGCCAACATACTTCCACTTTGCCACCGGGTTTAGTGTAATGAATGGCGTTAAATACTAAATTAGAAAACGCACTACGCAGTTCATCCTCAGAGCCTTTAATATCGAGGGTTTTATCAATATTAAAAATAAGCTCATGGCCTTTGTCTTGATTAATTGAGTTTGCCTCAGTGTGAATATAACCAAGTAATTGCGGCACATTTATAGCTTTATCGTTGTCTTGGCGCCGTGCACCTTCAATACGCGAAAGCGATAATAATTGGCTGACTAAGCTATCCATGCGCTTGCATTGTTCAAGCATAGTATTTTGCGCTTTGTTCCACATTGCTGGCGGCGGCATCATGTCGCCATCCATCATCTCAAGATAGCCAGTAACCACTGTAAGCGGTGTACGTAGTTCGTGTGACACATTGGCTACAAAGTCTTTACGCATCTGTTCTAGCTGTTTTAAGCGCGTTACATCACGCACAACAACCATAAGTTGCGTGCTTGCATAAGGCATTACCCTAAATTCTAGTACTTGCTCAATGCTATGGCCGTTATCCAGCTCAAGCGCGTCGTCAAATTCACCTTTGTGCATGTATTTAGCAAACTTAGGTTCGCGAATTAAATTATCAAGACGCTGACCATGATCGGTTGGCCACTGCAAACCAAGCACTTTAAGGGCTAATTGATTACACCACACAATACTTAAATCGTTTTGCAGTACCACTACCGCATCAGGTACTGCTTCAGCTCCATCGCGAAAGCGACGAATTAAATCAGCAAGCTCATTACGTTTTTTACGATTACGGTGCTGTAGATGATAAATACCTTCAAACACTTGCTCCCATGCACCCTCGCCCTCAGGTGGATTAAAGCTACGTTGATTAAGTAGCCAATCGCTCAAACGATAAAGTTGATGGTAGTGCCAAATAAGGAGGGAAAAAGATCCTAAAAATAAAAGCAAAAATGGCGCGCCAACCAGCACACCAATTAATAGTAAGGGTAAAAAATAGATAAACAGGCGCTTTACTAACGCCTGCTTATTAACAACTCGATACATACACTCACTTTACCTTAGAGTAGTAATACATGCGTATTTCATACATTAGCTAAGCTTTAAGCTGATCACAGCTTACTTGAAAAACGATATCCAGCACCACGTACAGTTTGCACCAAACGGTCATGTCCAAGTGGGCCAATTGCTTTACGCAGACGACGAATGTGCACATCAACCGTGCGATCTTCTACGTAAACATTAGTTCCCCATACATGATCAAGCAGTTGTTCACGGCTATAAACACGCTCTGGGTGAGTCATAAAAAAGTGCAGTAATCTAAATTCGGTTGGCCCCATATCAAGCTCGTTACCTTCTGAGGTAACACGATGCGAAATAGGGTCTAAACGCAGGCCATGTACTTCAATAGCTTCTTCTAATGAGGTTGGCGATACACGGCGAATAACCGCTTTAATACGCGCCATAAGCTCTTTAGGAGAAAACGGCTTAGTTACGTAATCGTCAGCACCTACTTCAAGACCGCGTACTTTGTCTTCTTCTTCGCCACGGGCTGTAAGCATAATAATTGGGATTTGGCGGGTGTGTTCGTTTTGCTTAAACTTTTTAGCAATTTGAATACCGCTTCCACCTGGTAACATCCAATCAAGTAAAACCATATCTGGGTAAGGTTCAACCATAGCTGCAATAGCAGAGTCGTAATCTTCTGCTTCAATTGCTTGAAATCCATTTTGCTCTAAAACAAAAACCAACATCTCCCTGATAGGAGCTTCGTCATCTACGACTAGTACTTTACGTGACATTCCAATTTATCTCTTACGCTATCGAATTAGTTTTCATTATTATGACTAAGTATGACATTTTTATGAAAGTGTAACGTGTAAATTAAAATGATGGTAAAAAAAACACAAATTAGTGACAAAAAACCTCATTAACGTCATATTTTTAAAACCTTTTTAATATTTAACGTAATAAAAAGAGATTTACGATAAATTTATAAAATAGCTAATTTTTGAAATTATCTGCTTTTTGTCGCTAGTTGAATCATTAAATAATACAAAATTAACTGGGATCATTGTTTTACTAACCAAGACTTTTTTACAGATCGATCGTTTAAAAGTAACTTTAAAGCCATTTTAAAATTAATAAACCCGCCTGTGTAACAATCAATACGTTTAAAAATAGATCTAAATTTTACTAAGCCCCAAATAAAGGATCAGATTTTTACCAAGCCGATCCACTCTCAGATCAGAGTTGTACCTAGTCAAAGCCATAAGTTGTTGATTGTTTATACAAATAAATAACGATCAAATTATCTCAGAGCCTAAAATAGCGAAAAAGTGTATTTGGCTTAGTAAAGTAATGATCCGAAAAGGCTATGTTAGTAAATGCGTGATCCCAAAGTACGGCGTTGATAGTACAGCGATCTGATCAATAGAGGCCGTAACCTGCAATATAAAAAGGCTGACATTAAAAAAGCCAGCAACAAAGTTACTGGCTTAGGGCCTGTTGACCTTTCAGGATTAAAATTTGTTCAATCTAGGGGCGATTTAATCGCGGCGTGAGGTTTGTAACCTAGCGGGCTAAGTAAAAACCGAGCAACAAAGAGTAAATTGCCCCTAGGCAGAACCCTTCGGGCAGCGCATGTTTGGCATTTATTCCACGTTATCGCCTATTTATGGGGAATAACCACACTGCATAGGCTCTGCCTTGCCTAAATACCAAACATACTGCTGCAAATTTAACCTCGAAAGATAAACAGGCCCTAATAACGATCAATTATAAATTGATCTATTATCTAATTTTAGGGTCTAGCTCGCCGCTTAAGTATTTAAGGTGCATTTCATCAAGTGAAATTGGCTTAATTTTACTAGCCTGACCAGAAGTGCCAAACGAGTTATAGCGTGCAACACAAATCTCTGTCATTGCTTTAGTTGCCTCAGCTAGGTATTTACGTGGATCGAAGTTAGATGGGTTTAACGCCATATGACGGCGAATTGCACCGGTAGATGCTAAACGTAAATCGGTATCAATATTTACCTTACGAACACCAAACTTAATGCCTTCAACAATCTGTTCAACTGGCACACCATAAGTTTCTGGAATTTCGCCACCATACTGATTAATAATTTCTAACCATTCTTGAGGAACTGAAGATGAACCATGCATCACTAAATGCGTGTTAGGAATACGTGCATGAATCGCTTTAATGCGGTCAATCGCTAAAATGTCATCTGTTGGTGGGCGAGTGAATTTATAAGCACCGTGTGAAGTACCACAGGCAATTGCAAGTGCATCAACATGTGTTTTATTTACAAAGTCAGCCGCTTCTTCAGGGTCTGTTAGCATTTGCTCAGTGGTTAGTAACCCTTCTGCGCCAACACCATCTTCTTCGCCAGCTTCACCGGTTTCCAGTGAACCAAGTACACCTAGCTCGCCTTCAACCGATACGCCACAAGCATGAGCCATAGCAACAGTTTCGCGCGTTACTTCTACATTGTATTCGTAGCTTGAAGGAGTTTTGCCGTCGCTCATTAACGAGCCATCCATCATTACTGATGAAAAACCAAGCTGAATTGAACGCTGACATACACCTGGCGATGTGCCGTGATCTTGGTGCATAACAACGGGGATATGTGGCCATTCTTCAACGGCTGCTAAAATCATATGACGAATAAATGGAGCACCAGCATAAGCACGTGCGCCAGCTGATCCCTGAACGATTACTGGGCTGTTTGTTTTGTCAGCCGCTTCCATTATTGCGCGCATTTGCTCTTGATTGTTAACGTTAAAAGCAGGTACGCCGTAACCATGCTCTGCTGCATGATCTAAAAGTTGTCGCATACTGATTAAAGCCATTGGGTATTCTCCAATTTATCGACAGTAGTTCCCTACCATCTAGTTTGAACGGATGTGTTAGTTTGGCGTTATAACAACGCCACGAAAAACCACTGCTTTGCAGTAATATTCCGTCTAAATTAACTATTAAATTAGGGTGAGAGGTATTTAATAATTAATTGTCGGTGAGGGCTATTACCCCCTCACCTTACGCTACTAAAATTACTTAGCGCGCGACTCTAGCATTTCAACTGCTGGAAGTTTTTTGCCTTCTAAAAACTCTAAGAACGCACCACCACCAGTAGAAATATAAGAAACTTTATCGGCAATGCCGTATTTATCAATTGCGGCTAAGGTATCACCACCACCCGCAATTGAAAACGCATTTGAGTTAGCAATTGCTTGTGCAATAGCACGTGTGCCATTACCAAATTGGTCAAACTCGAACACGCCAACAGGGCCATTCCATACAACAGTGCCCGCATTTGCAATAATTTTTGCAAGCTTGCTCGCTGTATCAGGACCAATATCAAAAATCATATCGTTGCTTGTTACTTCGCTTACATCTTTAAGCGTAGCTACAGCAGATTCAGAAAACTCATTACCAACAACTACGTCAGTCGGTACCGGAATTTCACCATTATTAGCAATCGCTGCTGCACATAAGCGGTTAGCTTCATCCATTAAATCTGGTTCGTAAAGCGATTTACCAACTGGGCTACCTGATGCAGCAATAAAGGTATTTGCAATACCGCCACCGGTAACTAATTGGTCAACAATTTTAGAAAGTGAATCTAAAACGGTTAGCTTAGTTGAAACTTTAGAACCACCAACAATCGCCACTAATGGACGAGCTGGGTTATCAAGTGCTTTGCCTAACGCTTCTAGTTCAGCTGATAACAATGGACCTGCACATGCCACATCAGCAAATAAGCCAACGCCATGCGTAGATGCTTGTGCACGGTGAGCCGTACCAAATGCATCCATTACATATACATCACACAGTGCTGCAAGTTGCTTAGATAACGCTTCGTCGTTTTTCTTCTCGCCTTTGTTAAAGCGCACATTTTCAAAAACAACAACTTCGTTATCAGCAATATCAACACCGTTTAGATAATCTTTTTCTAAACGTACAGTTTGCTCAAGGGCATCGTTTAAGTAATCAGCGACAGGTGCTAGCGAAAACGCTTCATCATATTCCCCTTCCGTAGGACGGCCAAGGTGTGACATAACCATTACTTTAGCACCCATCTCAAGCGCTAATTTAATAGTAGGTAGTGCTGCACGAATACGCGCATCTGACGTCACTTTACCTGCTTTAACTGGTACATTTAAATCTTCACGAATTAATACGCGTTTGCCGTTTAAATCTAAATCTGCCATTTTTATGACCGACATGAACATCTCCTTAGTTAACGATACTGAACCTGAAAAATACGTTTAAAATTATTATATTAATAAATTACTTATTCACTGCCATCATAGCACGCGCTGTGTCGAGCATGCGATTAGCAAAACCCCATTCGTTATCACACCATACTAATAACTTTATCAGTCGTTTGTGACTAACACGTGTTTGTGTGCCATCAATAATACAAGAATGTGGGTCGTGATTAAAATCAACCGACACAAGCGGCTCTTCGGTATAACTTAAAATACCTTCTAAGCGGTCTTTTGCTTGTGCTTTAAGTGCGTTATTTACTGCGTTTAAATCTACATCAGTATTAACCGTTACACTTAAATCCATTGCCGTTACATTTATAGTAGGAACACGTACGGCGATGGCTTCAAAACGGCCTTTAAATTTAGGTAAAATACGGTCTATACCACGGGCGAGCTTTGTATCAACTGGAATAATTGATTGGCTTGCAGCGCGAGTACGGCGTAAATCATGATGATAACCATCAATCACTTGTTGATCGTTCATCGACGCATGAATAGTTGTAATAGCGCCCGACTCAATACCAAATGCATCATCTAATACTTTAATAACCGGCACAACACAGTTAGTTGTACACGAGCCGTTAGAAACAATTGTGTGTTCGTTTTTAAGCTCATCGTCGTTAATGCCATACACAATCGTAGCATCAACATCGTTATCGGCCGGATGCGAAAACAACACCTTTTTAGCGCCTGCGGTAATATGTAACTGCGCATGTTCACGCGAGTGATAAACACCCGTACATTCAAGTACAACGTCTACATCGAGCGTTTGCCAAGGTAATTCAATTGGGTTTTCTTCACAAAAAAGTGCAATGGTATCGCCTGCAACACTAATGGTGTCTTCACCAAGTTTTACAGGAAAAGAAAAACGACCGTGGGATGTGTCGTATTTTAATAAATGAGCAATAGCTTCAGGATCAGCAAGTTCGTTAATCGCAACAATTTTTATATCGTCGCTCAAACCAGACTCGTATAACGCGCGGACAATATTTCGACCAATACGACCAAAACCATTAATTGCAAGTTTGATTGCCATGAAATATAAAATCCACTCTTTTAGCGTGCAGATAAAGGCAATACGCCTTTTAGATGTCTGTATTGTAATCGACCTTGCATCTGATTATAAGAGGGAAGCATTAGAAACTTTAAATTAAGGTTAAAGAGCTTACGCATTGCAAGCTCTTTGATGGTTCTGACTTTTTAAATTAAGTTTTTTATACTAAATTTTTTAATGCGCTAATTATATCTTCTGGCTCAGAACGAGTACGATAATCAACATCAACATAACGCCAAGTCACTTTACCTTGTTTATCTAAAACAAAGGTGGCAGGGATCGGTAAAACACTACTATTGCCATTGTTAACCGACTCTAAATTTAGGCCTCGGTCTACTCGCATATGCTCTAGTAAAAATGTAGGTACTTGCCATGCTACGCCGTAGCTTGCTGCTACATCGGCATTTTGATCACTCAGCACTAAAAAATCCATTTTACTTATTTCATCATCACTAAGTGAGCCATCGGGTACTTGCGGGCTAATAGCCACCAATTGTGCGCCTAATGCGTGAATTTCAGGTAAGCGTGCTTGAAGCGCTTTGAGCTGTAAATTGCAGTACGGACACCAACTTCCACGATAAAAAGCAACAACTACAGGCCCTTTAGCAAGTAACTCGGTTAACTGCACCGATTGACCATGTTGATTTGGTAACTCAAAACTTGGTGCGATTTGGTTTAAATCAAGTGCATTAGCACCTTGTTGAAACGCTTTTGCCTGTGCAATCGTTTCATCAACACCTTTCATAAAATCAGGATTACCTTTACGCCCTGCTGCTATTTTTGCCTCAGTTTGTGCTTTTAACGTGTTATTTTTATCGCTCATAATATGGCTACTTTCAAATTAATCAAAAATTTAAAGCCAGCTTACATTATGAAAATGTATTTGAAATGAAAATTTTAACTTATTCATCTACCTCTAAATCAAATACCACGTTTATTGATGATTTAAAGCTTATCGTTTGTTGTAAATAATTTTTGCGAGCTTTAGGAAATGAATCGCTCATTGGATTTACTCTATCTATTTTTTTAACCGCTGCACCAAAGCCACTGTAAACGCTTTTTTGAGTTGAGCTAATAGTTCGTACTTCACCCACTTTTGTACCAAAGGACTTAGCAAGTACATTTGCTTTTTCTTTTGCGTTATTAAGTGCTTGTTGTGTGGCTTGTGCTTGTAACAGCTCAGCTTTTGAAGATAAAAACTCAGTATTTTGAATCGCATTTACTTTTAAATTCAATAAAAAATCACTTAAATCATTCACTCTTTCAATATTTTTTAGTGTTACTTCAAAGGTCCTTATAGCTGCGTATTCTGCGGGAGCCTGATGCCCTGTTTCAATGTAATCCATACCCGTTTTTTCAACTTTAACACTTGAAGCAACTACATCATCGGCAGTTATTTCAAATTGATTTAGTCCGTCAATTAGTAAATTAACTTTATTATCAAGATCGTTCTTAGCTGCTAAAGGTTCGTTTTTAATACTTATAATTTGAAATAGTATTTTAGCGATATCAGGATTGGCAAGCACCTCTGCAGTACCTTGAACTGCAATATGGCGATTTGTGGCTAAGCTTGAATTAGCAAAAGTGATGAGTGGGAATAAGGTTAAGAAAATACTAGTGATGAGTTTCATGATCGTTCCTTGAATAGCAATAATTTATTATCAAATCGCTTGTTGTTTAACGAGTGATAGGACTTCTGGTTTTTTTAATTCTTCTATTAAAAATTTACTCCAATACAATGAATACAAATAACCTTCAAAACCTTCTACAAAACCTGAAAATTCACCTTTAAAACCTCTTTGCTCACCACGTGGTCTTGCATCATAAAATTTCCAACATTTAGTATGTAAAGCTATATTAAAGAAAGGGATTTTTTTAGAAACAAGATCTACAACTTTACTTGGTCTTAACTTAAAAGGATTTTCGACCCCTTTGATAAATGCAACACCTTGTTCGTAGTTTTCTAACTCTTGCTCACTTAACTTATTTACGTTAATAAACTCTATAGCCATATCTGCTGACTTTGCATGATTTCCTAGTTTAGGAACCAAAAAGGCTCGAACCCTATATTTTTGACTTTGAACTACATCATCGTTTAGATCATTTCGATATGTTTCCATATATCGGCGAACAACTTTGTAATTATCTTTTTGAAGCTGTTTCAAAGCATCTATCTGAGCTTGTTCGGAAATTCTTGTTAATTGCATTGCAATCGCAAGACTTGCAGTTAAAGCATGCTCATCTCCAAACTCTTCAACTAGTATTGTTTCGAAATTACTTAATGCTGACTGACATTCACCACTCACGGCTAAATCAATAGCAGGTAAGCTTCGATGTTCTATTTTATTTCTTAACCCGATCAGAAATTTTATATTCGCTTTTTCTGGAGCTTCAAATCCCTGCCAATACCCATCGATGCAATCTCTCAATTCCCATGACTTTTCTTCACCATCGATAAAAATCGTTCTTCCATTTGCATCTTTATGGAAATAATCAATTCCTTTCTTCTCAAATATGGCATGCATAAGTGATGTGTAAGCAATTACTATATTTACTATAAACCCATAAGTTTTAAATTCAGTATAGGGATTGTTATAAGTTGATACGGCAAGCAACGCGAACTCTTTAGCCTTGTGAAGTAATATTCCTTTTACTGAATGATCAATTACTTGTTGTAACTTTTGGCTATGAACCGCTCTAAATTCATTTTTACTTAAAAAAGCTATTCCGGAACTTGAATACTGCTCTCCATCTTTTTCTAGATATTGATACCAGCGTTTAGATAAATATGTTCTACATGTGTCAGCCTTCCACTCCGTTGCTTCCATTAATTGAAGTACAGTAAACGCTTCACTCTCTTTTTCTTTTTCAACAAGAAAATTATAAGCTAAATCAACTTTTTCGTATTTATTCATCTTCGCTATTCCATCTGCGTTTTCTATTTATGAAATTTATATTTTTAATATTAAATAATAAATATACAAGTACCTATAATCATACGAATAACAATAAAAGTAAACTGCCTATCATTAGCCTCGGTGTTAGCCGATAAGGCATTTTATCGTTGGGTTTCGCTGTCCTCTATCCAACCTACATCAACTCGGCTACTTTTAACTCTTTGCCACGGCTTATTTGATGGCACTGGGCTAGCAGTAACTCGGCGGTGGCTTGTGCATCGGTCAGTGCATGGTGGCAATGATAGCTTGGTAACTCATAACGTGTGCGGCAGGCATTAAGGGTTAAATCATCTTGTTTTATTTCAGTTGAATGATGAAGTAAGCGCTTTTGTTCAATATGGAGTGTGTCGATTATGAGTTTGGGACGTATCGTTATATTGGCATTTTTAAGCGCTATTTTTAAAAATCCCCAGTCGAGCATGGCATTATGAAACACTAAAATACAGTCGCTAAAATGGCAGCTCAATTGCGTTAATATACTGCACAAGCTCTGTCCTTTTGTTATAGCATCGTCGCTAATCCCATGAAAAACAGGACTTTGCTCAAGGCTTTTTACGTCTTTATTTATAAGGTGCTGCGACTCGCTCATTTTTATACATTGGTTATCTATTATCACCCACGCTACCGATACAATTTCGTGCTGTTTTGCATCAAGCCCAGTGAGCTCTAAATCAATCACCAAATAACGTTGTTGTAAGGCATTTTTGCCTAGTAATTTACGGCGCTTTAAATACCGAGTGAGCAGCTTTTTTACCATGTTAGTAATCCATCATTATAAACTGCCGCGAGCAAACTTAAACGCGGCGGCTTGCTGCGCTTGTTTAACAAGGTAAAACGCTTCTTTTAGTTGATGGCGCTCTAGTGAGTTTAATTTATTAGGATTAATACAATTACTCGGTAAGCCCTCTTCGTTTATTTGTGTACTCAAGCGAAGCTGCGTTAAGAACCGCCAGCAGTCTTTTAGGTTGTATATATCTTCTTTGCTGATCAGTTTATGTTTTAGTAGTGCGTCTAATCGCTCTTGCGTGTTGGCGCACCTAATACCCGCTTTTAAAGCGTATAACCGCACTATGTCATTTATAATTACGACACCGCGTTTTTTTAAATCTATGTATTTATTATTTTGATCTGTTTTTTCGGTTTTAAATTTATTAAATAAACCAATTGGCACGCTGTTGCTGCTTATATCGGTTGCCATTGCGGCATAGAATAAGTCGTTACGCGATATACGAATTAGTTGCTCGCAAAAAGCGGTGTATAAAGCATTTGAGCCTTCAATAAATCGCAGGTCAAAAAATATTTTACAGTTGAGCATTGCATTAGGAGTAGGGCTTTTTATCCATTTAAAAAAGCGCTCGCTCCAGTCGTTTACGCTCATTCGGCACTCATCGCTGCTTGCCATAATATTACCTGGGCAACGCCTAATGCCGCACTCAACTAAATTCTCACATACAAACTCCCCCATACTTTTAAAGTAAGCGTGTTGCTCGGTGGTTAAGTCGTTAGGGAGTAACAAGCCGTTGTCTTGATCTGAATGCAGGGTTTGTTCTTCGCGTGCTTGCGAGCCAAAGCAAATAAAACTAAAGCTGGTTGGCGCTGCGCCATGCTCTTCTTGAAATAAGTGAATAAGGCGCGATGTAAGCGCATCGGTTAAACCACTGAGTAATTTACCAATTAGCGATATGTCGTCAATGTTGTACGAAAAACCACGCAAAAGTTCGGGAATTTCTTTAGCGTAGCGTTTTAAATCAGTAACAGTATGCGCTTTATATATGCGCCCAATAAGCTGTACGGGGTCGCTTTTTTGTTGGCGCAGTAAATCGGTGCTGGTTATCATCCCTATAGGGTTATGGTTTTCGTCAAGCACGGGCAAATGATGAATATTGTATTTAAGCATTAAGTGCAGCGCCGAAAACACCCGGTTATTTTCAAATATAAACTTAGGTTTGGCGGTCATAATACTGCTTACTGCGTCTTGTGGATCTACCTCGTCGGCAAGTACTCGATTACGTAAATCACGGTCGGTTACCACCCCTACTAAGTGCGCGTGCTGCGTTATCATTATTGACGACACACCATGCTCTTTCATTTTTTTAGCGCTTTGCCTAATACTTGCATCGGGCGAAAGCGTAATGGCGGTGCGGGTCATCAGCTCTGATATTTTACGTTCAGACCAACTATCGTTTTTACTTTTATAATGCGATGACAACAACCGGTTAGCATGAGCGCGTACAAAGTATTGCTCAAACGATTTATATTCTCTGCGTAAAAAATCAAAGTGCGTTTGAGAGAGCATATACACTATGCCCTCTTTTTGTACTTCCAACCTATTTTGAATTGCCTCACCGGTTAACAGCGACGGAAAACCAAAGTAGTCACCTTGCGCTAAGCGTGTAACAACATCGCCCTTACCATCAACTAGGTCATACAAACCAGAGCGAATTAAAAACAGTTTAGGGTTTTCACTTTGTAACCACTGAGTCTGGTTTTCGCGGGTGAGGTAAATAATATCAAGATGATTTACAAAATATTCGTATGCGCTGCTATCAAGCATAGTAAAAGGTGCTTGCAAACAAACGTATTGGGCTATTTCTTGTTGTTCTACACTCATTGTATTCGCTCTTTAAATGGTGATGTACCAATCTAATGTACTTATTTATTAAACAAATAAAAAGCCCGACTAAAGTCGGGCTTTTGGTGCTTTATGTTTTCTAAACTATATCTATAAATTGTAGCCTAGTGGTCGTGTGCTTCTGCAGACCCTTTAGGGTTACGAATGCTTTCAACCATTTCTTGAATTTCAACTGGTGTAGGTTTAGTAAACTTAAGAACAATTGCAGCAACAGCAAAGTTAATAATCATACCAATTAAGCCAATACCTTCAGGCGAAATACCTAAGAACCAGTTTTCAGGGCTATTTAGCTCTGGGCTAACAAACTTGAAGAAAATGATATACGCAGCGGTAAAGCCAATACCCGTTACCATGCCTGCAATGGCGCCTTCGCGGTTCATTGTTTTAGAGAATATACCCATAATAATTGCTGGGAAGAAACTCGCTGCCGCCAAGCCGAATGCAAATGCCACTACCGATGCCACAAATCCAGGCGGGTTAATACCAAAGTACGCGGAGATAACAATAGCGACCATGGCTGCCAACCTCGCTGCAAGTAACTCTTGCTTGTCGGTAATATCGGGCTTGAGGGTTCGCTTGAGTAAATCGTGCGAAACGGAGGTCGAAATAACCAATAGTAAACCTGCTGTTGTAGAAAGTGCAGCGGCAATACCACCAGCAGCTACAAGTGCGATTACCCACGCTGGTAAGTTAGCAATCTCTGGATTTGCTAATACCATAATGTCGCGGTCTACGTTTACTTCGTTAGCACTGTTCGGATCGGTGATTTTACCCGCCGTGTAGAACATTTTGCCATCGCCGTTTTTATCATCAAATGTAATTAAACCTGTGCGTTCCCAGTTTTTAATCCATCCTGGTGCTTCTGCGTAAGCTGTACCGCTACCGTCTTTACCATTAATAGTATCAACCATGTTTACGCGAGCAAAGGCTGCAACCGCAGGTGCTGTAGTATAAACAATCGCGATGAACACAAGTGTCCATGCTGCAGAAATACGCGTGTCTTTTACGCGAGGTACAGTGAAAAAGCGAACAATTACATGTGGTAAACCAGCAGTACCTACCATTAACGCGCCAGTAATAGCGAACACGTCAATCATGCTCTTAGAGCCTTCGGTATATTGCGCAAAACCAAGTTCAGCGCTTAAGCCGTCTAGTTTATCAAGTACGTACACGCCATCGCTGCCAATTAATGTGGCACCAAAACCGGTTTGTGGGAAGAAGTGACCCGTCATCATCATCGAGATAAAAATGGCTGGTACAAGGTAGGCAAATACAAGTACACAATACTGCGCTACTTGTGTGTAGGTAATGCCTTTCATGCCGCCAAGTACCGCATAAAAGAATACAATCACCATACCAATGTAAACACCGGTTTCAATTTCTACTTCTAAAAAGCGTGAAAATACCACGCCTACGCCACGCATTTGCCCTGCAATGTAAGTAAAGCAAATGAATATGGCACATACAATTGCCACTAAACGTGCGGTGCGTGAATAGTAACGGTCGCCAATAAAGTCAGGCACGGTAAACTTGCCGAATTTACGTAAGTAAGGCGCTAAACACATGGCTAATAGTACATAACCACCAGTCCACCCCATTAAGTAAACGCTGCCATCGTAACCTGCAAACGAAATAATACCCGCCATTGAAATAAACGACGCGGCGCTCATCCAATCAGCAGCCGTTGCCATACCATTAGCAAGAGGAGGTACGCCGCCACCTGCTACATAAAACTCTTTAGTTGAACCCGCACGGGCCCAAATTGCTATGCCGATATAAAGCGCAAAGCTTAAACCAACAATTATAAACGTGAGTGTTTGAACATCCATTGCTTAGCTCCTATTCGTCTACGCCGTATTTTTTATCTAACGTATTCATTTTGAAAACGTACACAAAAATCAAAGCAACAAAGGTATAAATCGCGCCTTGCTGGGCGAACCAGAAGCCAAGTTTAAACCCAAAAAAACGCACTTCATTAAGTACATCAACCAGTAATATGCCAAAGCCGAAAGACACGATAAACCACACTGCTAATAGTTTAAATAACAGCGAAATGTTTTCTGCCCAATAAGCTTTTGCTTGTTCTTCATCTTTAAAAGCCATTTTTGTTTTCCCCTTTAAGCACCGCAATATCGCGATGAGTGGTTTTTTATCTTCGCTTACCAATTTAGCAACGCTGGTTACATATTGAATTGAGACCATAGTCGTAACAGCCTGTTAACGTTTACGTAAACTGTATTTATCATTCAAACGTACTTTATACATTTTCATTTTATTTCAATTGGTTAGCTTAATTTTTTGAATTGGCTTTACTATTAAATTGGTAAGTTGTTTATTAATGCGACATTAGTCTAATGCTTGAGATGATTTTATTTTTGTTATTAATATTCAATAAGATAGAAATAAAATGAAAGTTTTATTTTAAATTCAAGCCTCACACTTAACCTCAGTTCTGGTATTGTGTTAATCCCTCATAGGGTTGAGGGACTATTTAAAATAATAAGGTTTAATAACAACATGACTGCCGTACTCATTATTGTTGCTTTAAGTTATATAGGTGTGCTGTTTTGGCTCGCCAATTGGGGCGATAAAACAACCCCTTTGGCAAAGCGTATTAGCCATCACCCTTTTGTGTATTCACTCTCACTTGGGATTTACTGTACCTCTTGGACTTACTACGGCTCAGTGGGTACAGCCGCCACCAGCAGTTGGAGTTATTTGCCAATATTATTGGGCCCTGCGCTGCTGTTTTTATTCGGCCAAGGGTTTTTACGTAAGCTGGTACTGGTAAGCAAAAAACAAAACATAACCACTATTGCTGACTTTATTTCAGCTCGTTACGGCAAACGCCAAACTACCGCGATTATGGTTACTGTAATCGCCTTACTCGCGACTATTCCCTACATTGCACTGCAATTAAAAGCGCTTAGTACCAGCTTTTTACTTTTGCAAAACAGTAATAAAATATCAGGCGATATGCTCGCGCTTTCTGCCACATTAATTATGGCCTTATTTGCAATATTTTTTGGTACCCGCAAAGTGGACGTAACAGAGTATCGCTCTGGGTTAATGCTTGCTGTCGCGTTTGAATCGATGATTAAACTTATTGCACTTATTGCTGTAGCAGGACTTGCTGTTTACACCTTATTTAATATGCCAGAGCCTACTTCAAATAAAGTAACCGAGTCGATTTGGGCCCATTGGAGCGACTTTAACTTTTTTAGCTTTAACTTTATTGGCCAGTCCTTAATGGCTGCGGCCGCTATTATATGTTTACCACGCCAGTTTCATGTAACCGTGGTCGACAACCAAAACAAACGCCACTTACTTACCGCTCGCTGGGCTTTTCCGCTGTATTTATTATTAACTGCCGCAATGATTTTACCTATTGCTACTGCGGCTATTCATCCTGATATTGGCAGCGGCTATTCGCCAGATAGCTTTGTACTTGCCCTACCGTTAATTAACGACAACGCCTTTTTAACCACCTTTGTATTTATAGGTGGTTTATCGGCCGCCACCGCAATGATAGTGGTAGCAACGCTTACATTAAGCACGATGATTTCAAACGATGTGGTATTACCCCTAATGCTACGTCGTAAATTTAAACGCAACTTAATTACTACCAGTTATAAGTCTCGAATTTTACTTGTAAGGCGCTTTGCTATTGCAGGCATATTAATTTTGGCCTATTTCTATCAGCAATGGTTTGGCCATAGCAGCGCACTGGCAAGTATGGGCTTAGTTGCTTTTTCACTTGTTACTCAATTATTACCCGCTATTGTGGGTGGTTTATACTGGCGAAAAGGCCATGCTTATGGGGTTTATGCAGGTTTAGTAGCGGGCTTTATTTGCTGGGTACTCTTTTTAATGCTGCCAATACTCGATGCCGGAGCAACGCTTGATAGCGAGCTACAACAAACGCTTATAACGCGTGGAACCTTGATAGCTTTGTTTGCCAATATTGGGTGTTATATTAGTTTTTCACTTGGGGCTGAAGAGCGCTTAATTGATAAGATTCAGGCAGCTGCATTTGTTAATCCAAAAGATCAGGCTATTTTATCAAGGCGTTTAAATAAAGACGTAAAAGCCACTGTTTACGACTTTAAAATACTACTGCAAACCTTTTTAGGTATTCAGCGCAGCCAACAAGTATTGGCGCATTACGCGCTCGCCCATCACTTGAGCGATAACAACGCACACCCAGAGCCTGAATTTATAGCCTACTGCGAACGCGCGTTAACAGGCGTGCTTGGCGCATCGTCAGCGCAAGCATTAATACATACGGTATCGTCGGGTAAGCGTATGGCGTTTGAAGAAGTTGTAAACTTTTTTGACGAAACCACACAAGCGCTGCAATTTAATCAAAATCTGTTATTTACCTCACTCGAAAATTTAAGCCATGGTATTTCAGTTGTTGATAAAGATTTAAAGCTAGTAGCTTGGAATAAGCGCTACAGCGAAATGTTCGGCTACCCTGAAGGATTTTTAGAAGTAGGCCAACCCATAGAAGATATTATTAGATACAACGCTAACCGTGGTGAATGTGGCCCTGGCGAAATAGAACGCCAAGTAGAAAAACGTGTGCAGCATTTAAAATACGGCAGCTCACATCACTTTATTCGCCACCGTCGTAATGGCCAAGTATACGAAATGATTGGTAACCCGCTGCCCGATGGCGGATTTGTTACCAGCTTTTCGGATATTACCAATCACATAAGTACGCAAAATGCGCTTGAAGAAGTAAACATGGATCTTGAAAACCGCATAGAAGCGCGAACTCAAGAAGTGCAAACCATTAATAGAGACTTACAAGCTCAAATAGATAGCCGTGTACAAACCGAGCAAGCACTTACTTTAGCCAAACGAGAAGCAGAGCAAGCCAACGACAGTAAAACGCGCTTTTTAGCACTGGCGAGCCACGATATTTTACAGCCGTTAAACGCAGCACGTTTATACCTTGCTGCCATTGACGAAAAGCAACTCGACAGCACTAACCAAAACAGCTTTGAAAAATTAGGCGACAGTCTCGATTCAACCGTGCATCTAATGTCGGCACTACTTGAAATAGCCAAGCTAGAACAAGGCGCTATGACGCCAACCCCTCGCCACTTTTATATCGAAGATATTTTAGCGCCACTGCAAAGTGAATACGCTATTTTATCAAGTGATAAAGGGCTTAAACTTAGTGTACGTTCACACCAGCAAATTGTGCACAGCGATATAACCTATTTGCGCCGAATTATTCAAAACTTGGTCTCTAACGCAGTTAAATACACCGATAATGGCCGTGTATTAATTGCCTGTAGAAACCGTAAACACAATTTACGAATAGAAGTATGGGATACAGGCCCAGGTATTAGCGAAGTTGAGCAAGCTAAAATATTTAACGACTTTTACCGTGTTGAGTCGGGCGATAACAAAGGCGTAGGCTTAGGCTTAGGTGTTGTAAAACGTATGGCTGACTTATTAAGTTTGCCGCTTGATGTGCATTCTGAGCCCAATAAAGGTAGCCGTTTTAGCATTGAAGTACCTTATGGTGACGAGCAGTTTGTACAACAAAAAAGTACGACAAACAGCCTAATAGAAAACCGTGCAGCAATTAATATTGTTGCCGTAGACGACGACCCTGAAAACCTAGCTGCAATGGCAAGCTTACTTAAAAAGTGGCAAGCTAATTACACGCTATTTGATAATGTAAATAATGTACTGGCGCACGCTAAGCAAAACGGTGCACCCGATGTTATTTTAATGGACTACCAATTAGGCAATGACTGCGATGGCATAACGCTAATTAAAACCCTGCGCGAAATTTGGCAAAGCCAAGTACCTGCTATTTTAATTACCGCAGTACGCGACACCGAGCTTAAACAAGAAACCAAAGCCGCTAATATTCATTATTTAAGTAAGCCAATTAAACCGGGCAAACTAAAAGCACTGCTTAATCACAGTACATAATAAGCGAGTAAAAAGTGATCAAGTTAAAAGCTATCAAGTAATAGCGTAAAACAAAAAGCCCAGTATCTTCACTGGGCTTTGCTTTATAAAGTGTTCAAAAGTTAAACTGGATTTACTCGGCTTCTAAGCTTTTGGAATAACCAACTTAACCCCACCAACGAAAGTCCTAATCCAATAAACGAAAGCGCTTTAAGTAAGCCCTCCAAGTTAGCCATATCAATTAAAAACACTTTAACAATAACTGCAGCTAGTAAGCCTAAGCCTATTTTTTGTATTAATAACTGGTTTTTTAAATGACCAAAAATAACAGTACCCGCCCCCATTACTAACCAAATAACAGAGTAGCTATAAAGCTCTGCATTATTTGCGCCTTTTGATAAGTAAATATAAGGCCCTTGCCAGTATTGGCGAATAAAGCTGTTTATTGCCAATAATATAAACCCACCCGCAACGGCCAATATAAATGGCGTAGCTTTAGCGTTTATTGGTTTTACAAGCTTGGCCAGCCAAAGCGTTAATCCTGCAGGTACTAACCACAATAGTAATAACCAGTTAAATATTGGCAGCTCACCTATGTAAAGTGATTCAAATAATGGGTTGTCGTCAAGCAGTGTTTTAATAGCAAAAAGCCCTGCTAACCCTACAAGTGCAAAGCCCGCCACTTGGTATAACTTAGCTAAACTACCGGCAAGTTTTGCTCTGTGTAAATACACACACCCTAATGCCAGCCAGTTACAGGTAAGGAGTATTTGTTCGTAAAAGTTAAGTGAATCAAATTGCGGATAATGCCCTACTAACTGATAACTTGTTTCGGTTGTAATAAAAAGCGCTAAACAATGAAGGGCTGCACCTTCTAACCATACTTTTAATTGAGATGCTTTAAAGCACCTAGCTGCGGCAAAAAATAACGCAATGCATAACGGGTAAACCACTATGCTCCAATGCAAACCAAATACCGTGAGTGCATCGTAACTTGGCGTCCAAGGTGAAAGCGTAAGGCGCAGTAATAACGCAGCAACCAAGGCTTTTATAGGCCAATGTGGCATAGGCACGCTATAGCGTTTAATAAGTACGCTTATAAGTAATACTTGTACAGCAAGAGCAATGGTTAGGCCGCTGTCACTTAGTAGCATGGTAATTGCTAACGTAATATTGGCATTAGCGCCTACCCAATAAGTAAAACGCTGAAATAGCGTTGTATTATGTTGCGCGAGCTTTATTAAAATAGCTGCCACTACAAACAATACAACGGCCCAAAGTGGATATGCAGTACTTAACGCGGAATTAGGAATAAGCGTATATAAAGTCGCTATCATTACAAATACACTAAATGCCCCCGTAATATGAAACGCTAAACGCTTAATCTGTTTTTTACCGTAATAAAGCCCAAAAGCAGTAAGTAACAATCCGAGTAATAAACCCAAACCATACTCATTTTTGAATATAAAGAGGGCGTCATCAAATAGATTTGGCGAAAGATGCGTGCGTTCAGCGCCTATCACTAATAGCGTTGAAATAACTAACGCTACGCCCTGCCAAATATCCCAACGGCTATTTTTAAGGACTAAAAACAACACCAATACAATACTTAACACGCCGATTGCTTGCCACTGCATATCAAAGTGACTTATTAACATGGTAAATATTAAGGGCGCTATAAAGGCGAGTAATAATGCATGATCTGGAAGCACTTTAATTAAACGTTTTAAACTGTGCGGGCGGTGCTCTATAACATTCAATTTTAAGCCCAATCGCGGTATAGCAATTAACCCAATAATACTCAGTAGAGCAAACGTTCCCATTAACCAAACGGTATTAACTTTAAGTAGCGTAAAACCAACTAAATACCAACCAATGTGCCCTGCCCATAATAAATACCACAACCAAGCTCGCTGTACTTTATGTGCAACTAACGCGGCTGACAAACTTACAAAGCCAACATACATAAATAATGCAAACAAGTTACCACTGCCAGTGCTAACCCATATTGGTACGCTGTAAGCGCCAATAATACCAAGCACGGCCAATAGCGGGCCTAACCTAAGCGCCATCGCGCTTGCACTAATTGCTATAATAGCTAACGCAAAAAATGCCACGGTAGGGCTCAGCATGTCGTAACTGCTGTAAGCTAAAAGCGTTAAAGCAAAACAGGTAATAAACCCGCCGCTTGCAAGCGCTGCGGGTATGTAATTATTAAAGCCTTCAAATACAATGCGTTTATGGTGTAAATAAGCCGCGGCTGCAATTAGGCCAAGCCCAAATAAGCCGCCTAAACTCAGCCTCATTACAGGCGATAGTAACCCCGCTTCTAGGCTATATTTAGCTAAAAATATGCCCCCAAACGCAAGCGCTATTGCGCCTATCCAGGTCATCCAGTTTTGCTCAAACCCTGCGCGTAATTTATTAAATAGTAATTCTATGGCTGATGCTTCAGCTGGTTTGGCTTTTTTAGGAGGCGCTGATGGCTGATTTATTACAGGTGGCGACACGCTTTGGGACGTTAAGTTTGGCTGTGTTTTATGAGCAATTGGCTCAGACCTTGAAAGCGCTGCCTGAGCCGTAGATGCTTCACTTTGAGGTTCACTTTGCGATATCGATTTATGTGTTTGTAGATGTGTTATTTTGGCTCTTAAAACAGCAACTTCTTGTTTTAATCCATTTAACTGCACTAGCGCTATTAAGCCGCAAATAGCACCGGCAACTACAACCAGTATTACTATGACGGCTAACCCAACTAAATCATCCATGGCACACTCTTATTAATTATTATGCCCTGAGTGTACCTAATTATTAATGAGTAGGTAAATTTTGTTCAATAAAAAAGCCTAAGTACTTAAAGTGCTTAGGCTTTATGCTACTTAATATGTTTAGATTTATTCAACACTATCGGTAATAGTGCGCTCTAGGGTCATTTTATAACCTGAGCTTGTTGTTTCATCATGCTCTAAAATCAATATGTAGTTACCCTCTTGTGTAAAGTCCATATCGCTTTGTTGAATAAGCACAATTTGCTGACCATTATCTTCATATACAACATAAACCGTGTAAATTTCGTTATCTACAACCTGCTCTTCTTGGTCATACTTATCTAGGCCATCGACTACGTTACTGGTGTCGTCTACTGTTTCGCCGTTAAGTGTAAAGTACACATCAACATCTGAAACCGATTGCCCTGCGTAGCTTTCAATTAGGTTTACAACCGATACCGTATGGCTGTAACTACTTGGTGTTAGGTTTTCTTCAACGCTCATCATACGTAAACCGTTATCTGCGTCGTTATAAAAAATACCCACCGCACTTTGCTCACGCTCTAGCGTCATTAAAAAGTTATCAGCTAGTTTTGTACCTTCTTCGTCGTACATCGCTACGCTGTAACTATTAGGCGAAAGTTCAACATAATCTGTATAAGAGTCACTAGCAACTGTATTTGTTGTGTTTACAGTTGTACCGCGTGTAGCAGAAAAACTTACTGGCGAGTAGTCATCAACCGTATTTATAAAACGTAATTGCCCCAGGGCAGATTGATGTTTAAGCTCAGTAACGTAGTTATTATCGGTTACTACATCAAGCGTAATACCGCCTTCTTCTGTAGCGTAACTTGGGCGGATCATTGCTACATAACTTGCTTCATCGTATAAATAAACAGATGACGACTCGTACACAACATCACTGCTGCCCGCTTCGGTTATGTAAATAGTGTAATAACCTTCATCAACGCTTTGCAGATCTAACTCACTTAAATATTGAGCCGATGAAAAAAGTGTCGCGCTTTCAAATACGCCATCATCAGTTGCTAAGTAAATATCGTAGTTAGTATCCTCCCCTGCAATATTATAAAACCCTAAGTTAAACTCACCCGTATCGCTTGTAATAGGTACGCTAAGCTCTGTAAATGTAGGCTCATCAAAATTGCCGCTCATTACTACTAACTGTGTTTTGTCACCTTTAATAGAAATTTCTTGGTCGCTAATTGTTATATAGCTGTCGTTAGCATCTAGGTACTCAAAACTTACATCATAAGTGCCTGTGCTGTAGTTATGGCGAGTAGTTACATCGGCAAAATCAGCGCCTGAACGCTCTGTTTCTTCAACAAACAAACGTGTGTATGGGCTATTGTAAGAGCCGTTATACAATTGGATGTAACCTGTAGAGCTTGAGCTATCATCAGAGCCGCAGCCCGACAAAATAGTAATTAGACTTAAGGGTAATGCAGCTTTTAAAAGGGAGTTGGTCATTAAGGTTATTCCTTATTATTAATATCCCCATTATGACCCAAACATTCTATTTTAATTTCATGATTTACAAAGCATTACCCTCACTGACATTTCCTTACGAAAACGTTAAAAAGTGTAGTAAATGTGCAAACAATAAGGACGTGTTTTTATATAATTAAAAACGCTTACGGGGCAATTTCAAAACGATCTCGGCCACTCTTCTTAGCTAAATATAAAGCTTGATCAGCGCGCTTCATTACTTTATCTAAAGGCTCATTAGGCGTTTGCATTGCAACACCTATACTTACTGTTAAGTGGCGAGAATTTTGAACATTTATGGTGTGCGCAAGATCAATTAATTGCTGCGAAAAATCACACGCTTGCGTCATATTATTTGTAGGCAAGTAGCCACCAAACTCTTCACCACCGAGACGAGCAAACTTGTTTTGGTGCGTAAAAGCATTGTCGTATTTAGTTGCTAGTTCTTTAAGCACTACATCACCAATATCATGACCAAATTCATCATTAATTGCTTTAAAGTGGTCTATATCGATAATTAAAATAACGTAAGGTGAGTGCTGAGTATCTTTAGCGTGCTGATAAAAATAACGTCTGTTATGTACCTTGGTTAAATCATCAATAATTAGCTCACGCGCTAATCGATTATTAATACTTTGTACAAAGCGCATCGTTTTAAATAAACCATAGGAAGTTAAAAGCATACCGCTGGTTCTGCATAAATCTTCAAAATAAATACTTACCCAGTAAGGCTGTATCACTATCTCATCGATTAAATCAGCTGTATTACCCATGGACCAGAGCATTAATCCGAGAGTCGAAAATGTATATGCAAGCTTTGAAAGTTTGGAGCACTGAACCATCCAAAATAAAAAAATAAGAACAATTAAATTAATAAAATCAGTTGTAAAACCGTACACATTGTTTTGAACTTGTAAGGGAGGAAAGTTAGTTAGGGAGTAGGCTGAAAAAATAGCAATATAAGCTAATAAAAATAGGCTTACAGTTTTATTTTTCCAGCTCATTTTAAAAAAATTAGAAAGCCTGATAGTGAGCTTTACAGTTTCAATCATATTAACCCTAAGCTTTTCGATACTATATTAAAAAACTATAGCACATTACCAAAAAGGCTTATTAGAATAAGGTGGTTAATAACCTTTAATAATGAGCTTAAATCACCAAGCTTAATCCCCAAACTCCTAACACAAGTAAGGTTATTAAAACCATTGCCTTAGTTTTATGTTTACTAATGATTCGCTCAGCTTCATTACCTGCATAATAAACAACAATAGCCAGACCAAAATAACGAATAGAACGCGCGATACCTGAGGCCAACAAAAACAGCCAAATAGAGTACTTAGTCGCGCCTGCAGCAAGCATCGCTATTTGAAACGGAATAGGCACTATGCCTAGTGTTATTACAAACCAAAAACCTTGATCTTGCATTTGCTGTTTAACGTTTTCAAATTGCTCCGGGCTCGAAAACGTATTAATAATCCAATCGCCAACCGCATCAAATAAATAATAACCCAACGCATAACCAAACAATGCGCCTACTATGCAGCCCAAGGTCGCCATTAATGCTATAAGCCATAGCTTTTCTCGACGAGCCTGCATAAGAGGCACAAGCACTGCTTCAAGTGGAATAGGAACTATGGTTGACTCTAAAAACGACGCCACTGTAATACCGCTAAGCATATGCTTAGAGTCAATAAAATTACGTGTTTTTTCTTTTAGCTTTTTTTGAATGGCCATAGTAAATCCTTTTCACTTATAAATAAGAACAAGAGTATTCAATAAGCCAATAATTACACATTTAGGTTAATACACGCTGAAAACAGTGTACTAAATTTATCAGGTCCTAGGGCGTATTGATCTTTGT
>NZ_WTKT01000022.1:0-71787 GCF_011378685.1 Pseudoalteromonas sp. C8 | reverse complement strand
AAAGATCAACACGCCCTAAAGAATGCTTTTATCTGATTAAAACGTATAGCGTATGATCGCTCTGCTCTTCATTTAGTATCGTAATTACTAATGCAGTGCCTACTCATGCGCTATGTAACCGTATATTTTTATAGGTTAAATTAAAAAACGACACATTTTTAATGTGCCGTTTTTATTTTATCTAACCTAAACTCTGGTTAAGAGATTTACTAACGTATTGAATCATAGTGGTATTTAAATTTATTTTATCTAGCCAGAGATTTTCAGTTGAAACAAGGCGAATTTACGCGTCAATAGCTGGCCTATTGCAAGTAAATTCAACGCAGTTAGCGCTGAAAATAGCTGCTCGAGATAGATTTATTATCCTGAGATCGGGTTATCTACTTTAAGTTTTTAATAACAAAAAAACGCTAATCATTACTGATCAGCGCTTTTTAAAGCTCGGGTCAAATCAAGCTTAAAAACTCATTTGAGGCTGTTAAAGGTCAGCGTCATCACCTAACTTATCTTCACCATCATCTGGTTCAATAGTTGCTTTTAATAAAAGCATTTCGCGTAACTTGCCTTCAATCTCATCTGCAATTTCTGGGTTTTCTTTCAAAAACTTAATTGAGTTAGATTTACCTTGGCCAACCTTGTTGCCACAGTAGCTATACCAAGCACCTGCTTTTTCAACAATTTTGTGCTTAACACCTAAGTCAATTAACTCGCCTTGCTTAGAAATACCTTCACCATACATGATGATAAATTCAGCTTGTTTAAACGGCGGCGCAACTTTGTTTTTAACAATTTTAACGCGTGTTTCGTTACCAACAACTTCATCGCCTTCTTTAACAGAACCAATACGACGAATATCAATACGAACAGATGCGTAAAACTTAAGTGCATTACCACCTGTTGTTGTTTCTGGGTTACCAAACATAACACCAATTTTCATACGGATTTGGTTAATGAAAATACATAACGTGTTAGAGCGTTTAATGTTACCAGTAAGCTTACGTAATGCTTGTGACATTAAACGTGCTTGTAAGCCCATGTGCGAGTCGCCCATGTCGCCTTCAATTTCAGCTTTTGGTGTAAGTGCAGCAACCGAGTCAATTACAACAACGTCTACCGCGCTTGAGCGCACTAACATGTCACAAATTTCTAATGCTTGCTCACCGGTATCTGGTTGCGATACAAAAAGCTCATCAATGTTAACACCAAGCTTTTGTGCATAAACTGGATCTAGAGCATGCTCAGCATCAATAAAGGCACATGTTTTGCCTTCTTTTTGTGCTTCTGCGATAACTTGTAAAGTAAGCGTTGTTTTACCAGATGACTCAGGTCCGTATACTTCAACAATACGTCCCATAGGTAAACCACCTATGCCTAAAGCAATATCAATACCTAATGAGCCTGTAGATACAGATTCAATGTTTAACGCTTTGTTATCACCCAATTTCATAATTGAGCCTTTACCAAATTGACGTTCAATTTGTGATAGTGCAGCGTCCAACGCTTTTTGTTTGTTATCGTTCATTTTATTCTCCAAATCCAGCTAATGGAATCAAGTATACTGTATGAAATCACAGTATCAAGCTAATTTTTTTATTTTATCTCATCTATTACACTTTTCAATGCAAATACAATAGCTTGCAGTCTAACTTGAGCCCTATCGCCAGAGAATACTTGTTTAAAGGTCAGTACTTTGTCATTAATTTGTATGCCAAACCACACAAGTCCCACAGGTTTTCCATCAGTTGCCCCGCCAGGTCCTGCAATACCCGATACAGCTATAGATATATTTGCATTTGTTGCTTTAATAGCACCTAATGCCATTTCACGCACTGTTTGTTCGCTCACAGCACCGTACTTTGCTAATGTGCTTGCACTTACATTTAGCAAATCTTGCTTTGCTTGGTTGCTGTAAGTCACAAATGCGCGGTCAATATAAGCAGAGCTTCCGGGCGTATCTGTAAGGGCATAACTCACTCCGCCACCAGTACATGACTCAGCACTAGTGATCCATAAGCATTTATCCGTTAAAATAGCGCCTAATTGCGCAGCAAGTGTTTTAATCTCTTGATGTAATTCCATATTCAGCCTTTGGGTAAATACATGTCGTTTGATCTTTATGCACCACACACTATAAAACAACAAACCCCTATGATGCAGCAGTATCTAAAAATAAAATCAGAGCATCGCGATATTTTATTGTTTTATCGTATGGGCGATTTTTACGAACTCTTTTTTGACGACGCAAAACGCGCAGCTCAACTGCTCGATATTTCGCAAACTCATCGTGGTAAAGCCGGTGGCGATCCTATCCCTATGGCGGGCGTACCTTATCATGCAGTAGAAAACTACCTAGCACGCTTAGTTCAAATGGGTGAATCAGTCGCTATTTGTGAACAAGTGGGTGACCCTGCAACTAGTAAGGGTCCTGTCGATCGTAAAGTTGTTCGTATAGTTACACCTGGTACAATTTCTGACGAAGCGCTTTTACAAGAACGACAAGACAACCTCCTTACTAGCGTTTGGCAAAGTAAAAAAGGTCTGTACGGTATCGCGTACCTTGACATTAACTCTGGTCGCTTTAACGTTGTAGAGGTTAACACCGACGAAGCCTTTAGCTCAACTATTCAGCGCTTAGCTCCGGCAGAACTTCTGTATAGCGAAAGCTTTGAAAACTTTCATTTAATTGAGCATATAAAAGGTGCCCGCCGCCGCCCAGAGTGGGAGTTCGACTTAGATACGGCCGAGCACTTATTATGCGATCAGTTTGGTACTAAAGATTTAGTTGGTTTTGGTGTTGATAAAGCCCACAGCGCGCTTGTTGCTGCCGGTTGTTTAATGCAATACGTAAAAGATACACAACGTATTGCATTACCACATATTCGTGCAATTACACTGGAGCACAACGAACACGCTGTTATTTTAGATGCCGCAACCCGTAAAAATTTAGAACTTACCGTTAATTTATCAGGTGGGTTTGAAAATACACTTGCCCAGGTACTTGATAAAACAGCAACACCTATGGGCTCTCGTTTACTTAAGCGCCGTATTCATACACCTGTACGTAATAAAGACGAGCTAAATTCACGCTTAAATGCAATTAGCGCTATTTTAGATGTACAACTGTGCGGCGAATTACACGAATCATTAAAAGAGATTGGTGATGTAGAGCGAGTTATTGCACGCCTAGCTTTATGCACAGCTCGCCCGCGCGATTTAACTCGCCTTCGCAGCGCATTACAAGCACTTGCGCCACTACACACTTTGTTAGGTGATGCTAACGATCCTCGTATAGCGGGTATTATCAAGCACTCGCCTGAGCTCCCTGATTTACAAGAGTTATTAGAACGTGCAGTGATAGAAAACCCACCGGTACTTATTCGTGACGGTGGCGTTATTGCCCCTGGTTACAACAGCGAACTAGATGAGTGGCGTAACTTAAGTAAAGGTGCAACCGATGTACTTGATCAACTAGAGTTACGTGAACGCGAACGCACGGGTATTAGTACGCTTAAAATTGGTTATAACCGCGTACATGGCTTTTTTATTGAAGTAAGCCGCGCCAATGCCCACTTAGTGCCAGCCGACTACATCCGTCGCCAAACGCTCAAAAATAACGAACGCTATATTATTCCTGAGCTTAAAGAGCACGAAGATAAAGTACTTGGTAGCCAATCAAAAGCCTTAGCGCTTGAAAAGCAACTATACGAAGAGTTGTTTAGATTTATTGCTCCACACATAGAACAACTTCAAATGATGGCAGCAGCACTGGCCGATTTAGACGTGTTAAATAACTTGGCCGAACGTGCATTTGCACTCAATTATGTAAAACCAGAACTGTGCGATAACGACAATATAAGCATTAAGCAAGGTCGTCACCCTGTTGTTGAACAAGTAATGAAAGAACCGTTTATTGCTAACCCTGTTGAATTAAACAGCCAACGTAAAATGTTGATTATTACGGGTCCAAACATGGGCGGTAAATCAACCTATATGCGCCAAACAGCACTTATTGTACTAATGGCTCACATTGGCAGTTATGTACCTGCAGACAGCGCTAAAATTGGCAATATCGATCGCATATTTACACGTATTGGTGCAAGCGATGATTTAGCATCAGGTCGCTCAACCTTCATGGTAGAAATGACCGAAACAGCGACTATTTTAAATAATGCCACGGCGCAGTCTTTGGTATTAATGGATGAAATTGGTCGTGGTACAAGTACCTACGATGGGCTTTCGCTTGCGTATGCAACAGCCGATCATTTAGCGTCAAAAATATCAGCTAAAACATTGTTTGCAACGCACTACTTTGAGTTAACAGAACTTGCTGAACAAACAACAGGTCTGGTAAACGTGCACCTCGATGCAATAGAACATAACGATACAATCGCCTTTATGCATACAGTACTTGATGGCGCAGCAAGTAAGAGCTTTGGCTTACAGGTAGCTGCTCTTGCGGGTGTGCCAAAAGCTGTTATTGCACAAGCAAAGCAAAAACTTAAGTTACTTGAAAATCATCAAAGCGTTACTGCACCAAATACAGAACAACAAGCCTTTACTTTTAATAATGAAGTTGCTCAAAATACACCTTCTGAAGTAGAAGAACAATTAAGCGCTATCGACCCTGATAATTTATCGCCACGCCAAGCGCACGATTTGTTATATAAACTAAAAGCATTGTTGTAATTTATATCATCTAATTTACAAGCATAAAAAAAGCCGAAGAATAAATTCTTCGGCTTTTTAACACACATAGTCTCTTATACTATTTAACTAGTTACGAAAACTGATTAAACAAGCTATCTGTACTTAAACCTTCTTGTTGCAAAATGTCTTTTAAGCGACGTAATGCCTCTACCTGAATTTGTCTTACACGCTCACGTGTTAAGCCTATTTCACGACCTACATCTTCAAGTGTAGATGGCTCGTAGCCAAGTAGACCAAATCGACGTGCTAACACTTCGCGTTGTTTAGGGTTTAATTCACCTAACCAATCTACAATGTGCTTATTAATATCATTATTTTGTACTTCGCCTTCAGGGCCTGCACTTTTTTCATCTGGGATGATATCAAGCAGTACACTGTCGTTTTCACCACCAATCGGCATATCAACCGATGCTATTCTTTCGTTTAAACGTAGCATTTTAGTAACGTCTTCAACGGGTCTGTCTAGGCAAGCTGCAATTTCGTCAGCTGTTGGCTCATGGTCAAGCTTTTGAGTTAATTCACGTGCTGTACGCAGGTAAACATTAAGCTCTTTAACTACATGGATAGGTAAGCGAATGGTACGCGTTTGGTTCATAATGGCACGTTCAATTGTTTGACGTATCCACCATGTAGCGTAAGTAGAAAATCTAAAGCCACGTTCAGGGTCAAATTTTTCAACAGCGCGAATTAAGCCTAAGTTACCTTCTTCAATTAAATCGAGTAGAGCAAGGCCACGGTTATTGTAACGGCGTGCTATTTTAACAACTAAACGTAAGTTACTTTCAATCATACGTTTGCGTGAGGCTTCACAACCTCGAAGTGATTTGCGAGAAAAAAACACTTCCTCTTCTGCGCTAAGCAAAGGAGAAAAACCAATTTCGCCTAAATAAAGTTGGGTTGCATCAAGATTTTTAGTTACTTCTTCTTTCGCAAAGATTTCATCGTCTTCTACTTTATCTAGTAAAGTTGTGCTTTCATCAGCAGCGATGTCATCGAATTTTTCGTCAGTCGTAGTGTGTTTGTCAAGTTTTGCTGCGCTAGCCATAAGCCTTCTCCCGAGCAATTATCAATACCTGAAAATTAGGGTAGGTATTTAGCAGGATTGACAGCTTGCCCTCGGTAGCGAATTTCAAAACGAAGCGCGGTGACCGGAGATTCTGAATTACCAATTTCTGCTATTTTTTGTCCTGCCTTAACCTTCTGCTTTTCTTTAACAAGTAATTTCGAGTTATGTGCATAAGCACTTAGGTAATCATCATTATGTTTCAATATGATTAAACTACCATAACCTCGTAGAGCGTTACCCGCGTATACCACTGTTCCTTGTGCCGCAGCTAAGACTGAAGCCCCTTTGCGATTAGTAATCTGTAAACCTTTATAACCGTTTTCCTTATTAGAAAAGCGTTTGGTAATTTTGCCCTTTGCAGGCCAAAACCACTTAACTTTACTGCTCGACAAACGTTTAGTATTACTAACTTTGTTACTGGCTTGTTTCTGAACATACTCTCGTTGTTTTGGAGGATCAAGCTCTTTCTTTAATATTATGTTATTTTTTTGTGTGTTTTTTATAGACTTTTTACTCAAATTCGTATATTTTTCATCCCTTTTTGTTTTTTCGGGCTTGGGGGTTAAGGAGATGTTTTGCCCAGGGAAAATTGTGTAAGGTGATGGAATTGAATTGTTTTTTGCAAGTAATCTAAAATCTTTACCGGCGCTAAAGGCTATCGAATAGAGCGTATCACCTTTTTGCACCTTATAAATATCGCCATTTATGTTAATGGTATGACCTAAATCATTAACATTATTATTTAGGCTGCTAACAGGCGCTGGAATATGGCGAGAAGAGCAACCTGAGAGAAAAACACCAACAAATATAGTCACATACAGTAAAAACTGTTTATTCATTGTATTTTTCTCCCAAATTAGACAATTGATATTTTTAACGCTTAACGCAATAAAAAGTACGCTAGCGCAATTAATACCACTAATCCCCAACCAAGTATTTCAATATATTGACGTAATTTTGCTTCCATTTTAGCCCCGCCCCACTTCATTAAGGCTGAAACTAAAAAGAATCGCGCACCACGTCCAATCGCCGATGCGAGTAAAAATGGCAAAAATGCCATTTGTAAAACACCTGCGCCAATGGTAAATACTTTATATGGTATAGGCGAAAAACCAGCTAAAAACACAACCCAAACACCGTAATCTTTAAACCAATTTAATGCGATATCAAACTTTTCTTGCCAGTGCATTTGTGCAATCAATGGCTCAACAACGGGTTCAAATAGCCAAAACCCAAGCAAGTAACCAACTACTCCACCAACAACCGATGCTATTGTAGCAAAGCTTGCAAAACGCCATGCTTTTTTGGGCTGTGCAAGCGACATAGGTGCAAGCATTACATCAGGCGGTATCGGAAAAAAAACTGACTCTGCAAAGCTCATTGCAGCTAAATAACGTTCCGCATGGCGGTGCTTTGCCCACACTAGGGCCATATCGTATAACTTGGTAAACAACTTCAAAATGAATTCCTATTCAATATCGCCAGGTACTAACGGCACAAATCTAACGGGAGCAATAACATGCTCTTTATAATTATCGCCTTCGCGGATAACCATTACTAATTTTTGATCGCTCTCACCAATGGGCGCTAATAACACGCCTCCATCGGCTAACTGAGCAAGTAAGTCTTGTGGAACTTTAGAGGCCGCAGCAGTCACTATAATACCATCAAAAGGTGCTTGTGATTGCCAGCCTTGCCAACCATCACCATGCTTCATGGTTACATTATATAAATCGAGTTGCTGCAATCGACGCTTTGCCTGCCACTGAAGCGTTTTAATACGCTCTACCGAATAAACTTTTGTAAACGTTTTGGCTAATATTGCAGTTTGATATCCAGAGCCAGTACCAATTTCCAGCACTTTATTGCGCACACCAGCTAAGCGAAGTAACTCAGTCATACGCGCGACTATATAAGGCTGGGAAATAGTTTGCCCTTGCCCAATCGGTAGCGCTGTATTTTCATAGGCTTTGTGTTTGAGCACATCATCTATAAACACATGACGTGGAACATCAGCTATAGCACTAAGTACTTGTGTATCTTCAACACCTTCACGCTTTAGTAAGTCAGATAGCGCTTTTGCACTGCGGGAATAATTAGCGAGCACGATTAATCTCCAAATCGGCTAACCAGTCTCCTACTGCTTTTAAGCTATCTTTAGCTGTCATATCAACACTTAATGGCGTAACAGAGGCATAACCGTTATTGATTGCGTAAAAGTCGGTCCCCTCACCTGCATCACTCTCTGTACCTAGGGATCCATACCAGTAAATATCACGGCCCCAAGGATCGGTTTGTTTGGTCATGGTTTCTGCTTTATGACGAGCACCTAAACGAGTTACTTGCACCCCTTTTAATTCACTTAATGGAATATCTGGCACATTTATATTTATTATTTGATCTTTTGGAAGCGGGTGCGAAGCCAAGCCTTTAATAATATTTACGGTAACAGCAGCGGCTGTTTCAAAATGCTCACCTTTATGTGAGCAAAGCGATACTGCAATTGCAGGTAAGCCTAAGTGGCGACCTTCGGTTGCAGCAGCAACAGTGCCTGAATAAAGCGTATCGTCGCCTAAATTGGCACCATGGTTAATACCAGCAACAACAAGGTCGGGTTTTTCATCAACCAACTGATTTACACCTAAATGTACACAATCTGTAGGTGTGCCATTAACCGACATAAAACCATTTTCAAGCGTTGTTGCGCGTAGCGGGTTCATTAATGTTAAAGAATTACTAGCACCACTACAGTTGCGATCAGGTGCAACAAGGGTTACATCTGCAATTTGTATAAGCGCCTGATATAAAACCGCAATACCTTTGGCATTTACGCCATCATCGTTACTTAACAGTATCTTCATTTATGTCATTATCCTTTTCTTTGCGCTCTCGTGGACTTGCATCTGTGTAATCCACCAGCTCGCGTAATAATGCGGTTGCAAAACATCCTTTTGGCAAACCAAAACTCAGTTTTAAACTGGTTTCATCTATGGTCTCAACCGTTAAGTTTTGCGGAATTAAACGCAGCATCCTGCGCTCATTTTTTAGGCCTAGCTCACCTAGGCCATCACACCATGTTTGATATGGTTCGAGCCATACTTTTTCTTGCTCGGTTAGGCCTTTTTCACTTTTACCCACCATAGGTGCCGACATCATAATATCGCCAGTGGCTAATCGCTCTATGTTTTCGTCGTTAATTGCATCTTCAAAAAATGCATTACTGCCGCTGAGCATAAATACTTCACGGTGCATTGTTTTAGCTAAACCGTGCTCTTTAACACGTAAATTTACTATTTGATTAAACACATGAGAACGCGCTGCTGAAATAATAATGCCGCGCAGTTTTTTATCGCGAATGCGCTCCCCTGCAAACATTTTTTCAGCCATTACTAAGTTATGACCGCCATGCCCAAAGCGTTGTTCACCAAAATAATTAGGCACACCTGCGCGTACAGCATTAATACGGCATAAAATATCAAGGGGCTTGGTTACATTACGAAGCGTAATAGTAAATCTATTACCTTTGTGGCAGCCCGTGCGTAATTTACGGTCGTGGCGCTGTTGCGACACAATAAAAATACTCTCGCTATTTAAATCGCTAAAATCGATAGGCTTTTTAATCGGTACTTTTACACTAAACCACTGTGAGCACACTCCGTGACGATCTTTCATGCCGGCGTAACTTACGTCTCGCGGTGAAACACCCGCACGCTGTGCAATTAGCTTTGCAACGTATTGCGTATTTTCGCCTTTTTTAACCACCTGCAAACACACGTGTTCGCCACTGCCGGTAAATTCTATACCTAGGTCTTCATCAACCATAAAGTCTTCAGCAGTGGTTTTAAAATCAGCTTTAGAAAGCGGTGCACCGTATAAATAATTTAAATCGCTCATGCGTTTTTTGTACTCGCAAGCTCTTTACTCATAATAACCACCGCATGGCTAGAAATGCCTTCCCTACGCCCTTCAAAGCCTAGCTTTTCGGTAGTAGTGGCTTTAACGTTAATTTGGCTAAGGTCACAATTTAAATCGCTGGCTAAATTAGCACGCATAGCTTGAATGTGTGGCAGCATTTTTGGCGCCTGTGCAACAATAGTCACATCGCCATTGCCAATTACATAACCTTGCTCTTTAGCTAAGCTCACCACATGGCGAAGTAAAATACGGCTGTCGATATTTTCATACTCGCTAGCCGTATCTGGAAAGTGCTTACCAATATCACCCATTGCAAGCGAGCCTAAAATAGCATCACATAATGCATGAATAGCGACATCGCCATCTGAGTGCGCTAAAAAGCCTTGTGGATAATCAATTTTTTCACCACAAATAGTTAACGGGCCTTCGCCGCCAAATTTATGTACGTCAAAACCATGGCCAATTCGTATCATAATGCACTCTCGTTTTGTTGTTTATGTAATAAAAACCCAGCCAAGTCTAAATCCTCTGGCGTGGTTATTTTAATATTATCGCTGCGACCTGCTACAAGCTTTACCGGTTTGCCCGCCCATTCAATAGCACTGGCTTCATCGGTAATAGTAGCCCCACTTGCTAATGCGCCTTGAAGTGCATTTTTAAGCTCGTCATATTTAAAAAGTTGGGGGGTAAGTGCTTGCCATAAATCATCTCGCGGCACAGTTTGTAGGGCATGAGTGTGGCCGCGTTTTATGGTGTCTTTTACTTTGCTAGCTAAAATACCGCCTTCATCAGCGCGTATACATTCATCAATTAAACGTTCTATATCACTAATATTAACTAGCGGACGCGCAGCATCGTGCACCAACACCCATGTAGGCGGGTTAGGCGCTAAAAAAAGTAAGCTATTGAGTACTGAATCTGCACGCTCTTTACCGCCACTGGCGCGAACAATGCGCTTATCAAGTGTTGGGAGTTCGTCAAAATAGGGGTCGCTGTCGCTAAGGGCAACAACAATAGTGCGTAATTGAGATAATTGAGAAAGTTTAGCTAAGGTGTGTTCTAAAATGGTTTTACCGGCTAATTGTATATATTGCTTAGGCGCATTGTGCTGCATTCTACTGCCAACGCCCGCAGCAGGTACAATTGCTGCAATAGTCTGTTTATTTGTCATATTGTTTGCCCGGTAAAACACGAATAAATGTTTCGTCCGGTTTAATCATTCCCAATTCGTTGCGTGCACGCTCTTCAATGCCTTCTTGGCCAAGCTTTAAGTCTTCAATATCTGCTTTAAGTACTTTATTACGTTTAATGAGCTTTTCGTTGGTTTCTTGATGCGACGCTACAGCACCTTTTAGCCGTGTGTAGTCTTGTAAACCATTATGACCAAACCATAATCTGTATTGTACAAACAGTGCTAAGCACAGTAAGCCAACTTGAAAAATACGCATTTAACACTCCTTATTTTAAATTCCAAATACCTTAACTTTAATACGCTAAGGGGCGCTTTAAATTGCGCCAATTAATACTACCCGCTAAAAGCATTTCGCGTAGTGATAAAACCCGTGGCATACAACGCTTCGAAAATTGCCACTGATGCCCGCAACATGCAGCGGTTAAACTCACTTTACTTGGCTTTATTAACTGAGCATTTTGCTGCTCTAGCCCATTTCCTAAAAAATCAAACCAACCAAGCTCGTTACAATGCAGCTTATTTTCGCCTAACTGATCGATACTGTCTATTCTAAGACGTACCTGATCGTAGCCATGTAATATAACTGGCACTATAAGCCCCACTTTGGCATACGTTTGATAAAAAAGTTCATTAGCTTGAACATTCACATCGGGTGGGGTCGGTTTTTGCTTTTCAAGCCACGTACCATTTTGCGCGTCCAGCGTAAAAGGCGTGTCACCATTGGCAACTAACGTTGCAGCTCGCTCAATATAATAAGGTAGGCTTTTTAACTGACGGCGCAGTTTATCGGCATTAGGCTCTGCAACTAATCGCTGAACCTCACGCTGATAAAACGCATTGCACAATTGTGCATACAACACTTTTTGTGCATCAGTTTGCCAAATTTCAACTTGCTGCTGAGTACCAAGTGACTGATTTTTAGCGACCAAAAGCTGTACTCAAAAATATTCAGGTAAATGTTTTATAACACAGTATTGAATATTTTTTAAGCGCAGCGCACTAATTAAGCGCTTGGCTTTTCACCTAATTTTGCTTTACCTGATTCTAAAAATTGCACAACCGTATTACGCTTTTTACCAATCAGCAAACTGCCATCAGCTAAAAACATAAAGTTTTGCCAATTGCGTTTAAATACATCAAATGTTGTTTCGATAATATTATCGCGTGCCATACAAAAATAAACAGTGGTGTTAGCTTCCCAATCTAAAAACGTTAAGATTGCTTCTGGTGGTTGCGCATCACCATTTTCCCACGCACCTTCCCAATCTACTTCTTGGCTAAAGCTTTTTTCTTGGCCACACCAATCGGTGTCTTCAAAAAAATCTGGGTGATCAAACTCACGGCTTACCATGGTTGTCCAAAGTACGGCTGCGCGCTCATCTCCCATAGGCTTTATTTTTACTGCGTCTTCATCTGATACAGGTAAGTCTTTATGACGAAAAACCCATGCTTTTTTGTAATCATCTAGCGAAATATAGTTCATAGTATTGGCAAATTAGTTAACATTAAAAGTGCAAAGCCAAATTATACAAGAGATCAAAACATGACTACAGCAATAAAACCACTTTCACTCAAACCAGGCATATACCAACACTACAAAGGGCCGCAATACAAAGTTGTTCATGTTGCCACCCATAGCGAAACCGAGGAGCAGCTTGTGATTTATCAAGCACTCTATGGTGAATTTGGTATGTGGGCGCGCCCACTTAGTATGTTTTTAGAAACTGTTGAAAAAGAAGGTGAGGTCATACAGCGTTTTGCCTACCTTGGACCTGCCGTTTAACTATGGCATTATAACAAAATAACTTACTCCTCAGACCAGACAAGGGTACACCGTGCAATTTAATTCAACTGACAATTACATAGCGAGTAGCGCGCTTAAACAAGCTGTAAATGCTGCCATTATGCTCGAAAAACCACTTTTAATTAAAGGCGAACCAGGCACAGGTAAAACCATGCTGGCTGAGGAGTTAGCTAAAAGCTTAGATACCACGCTTATTCAGTGGCATATAAAATCGACCACTAAAGCGCAGCAGGGTTTATACGAGTACGACGCGGTTTCGCGCCTGCGCGACAGCCAATTAGGTGACGAGCGTGTACACAATATTGGCAACTACATTGTTAAAGGTAAGCTTTGGCAAGCGTTTACATATGCAGAGCTTAACGGCAAACGCCCAGTACTATTAATTGATGAAATAGACAAAGCCGACATAGAGTTCCCAAACGACTTACTACTTGAGCTCGATAAAATGGAGTTTCATGTTTATGAAACTAACGAGCGCATTGTCGCAAAAGAGCGCCCTATTGTGATCATCACTTCCAATAATGAAAAAGAATTACCGGACGCATTTTTACGCCGCTGCTTTTTTCATTATATTGATTTTCCTAGCAGCGACGAAATGCAGCAAATTATTGACGTGCACTACCCTAACGTTAAACAAGATTTAGTACGCCAAGCACTCGAAGTGTTTTTTAACCTGCGCGAAGCTAACGGCCTTAAAAAGAAGCCATCCACCAGCGAATTACTCGACTGGCTTAAACTACTTATGGCAGAAGACATAGACGCTAAAACACTGCACGACAAAGCTAAAAAAGGCGGATTAATGCCCATGTTTGGCGCATTACTTAAAAATGAGCAAGACATAAGCCTAATTGAAAAACTTGCCTTTATGAGCCGTCGCTAACATGTTAGTACAGTTTTTTTTCACGCTACGTAAATACCGTTTACCTGTGAGCTTGCGCGAGCTACTCGATTTAATAAACGCCTTAAAAAAAGGCGTTATATTTGCCGACGTAGACGCCTTTTACCATTTAGCACGCACCATAATGGTAAAAGACGAAACGCACTTTGACCGATTCGACAAAGCCTTTAGCGACTACTTTAGTGGTATTGCTGACCTCGATTTGCTCGAGAGCTTAAAGCAACAGCACAACTTACCTGAAGACTGGCTACGTAAAGAATTCGAAAAAAACCTAAGCGATGAAGAAAAAGCCCAGCTAAAAGCTATGGGTGGGCTCGACGAGCTTATGAAAACCCTAAAAGAGCGTTTAGAAGAGCAACAAAAACGCCACGTAGGCGGCAATAAATGGGTGGGCACTGGCGGCACATCACCTTTTGGGGCATACGGCTATAACCCAGAAGGCGTGCGCATAGGGCAAGACGGCAATCGTAACCGCCAAGCGGTAAAAGTGTGGGATAAACGAGAATACAAAAACCTCGACACCGACAGAGAAATTAGTTCGCGCACAGTTAAACTCGCCCTTAAAAAACTACGTAAATTTGCCCGCACTGGCGCAAGCGACACGCTTGATTTAAACGAGACTATTCGCGCTACTGCAAAACAAGGCGGCATGCTTGATGTAAAAATGGCACCCGAACGCCACAATGCCGTAAAAGTACTCATGCTGTTTGATATTGGCGGCTCAATGGATGACTACATTCATACCTGCGAAGAATTATTTAGCGCCGCCCACAGCGAATTTAAACATTTAGAGTTTTACTACTTTCATAACTGTTTATACGAGCACGTTTGGCAAGACAACGCGCGCCGCCATTCAAACGTAATAGACACCATGACGCTGATTAATAAATTTACCAGCGACTATAAAGTAATATTTGTTGGCGATGCCACTATGGGCCCTTACGAAATAGCCTACCCTGGCGGCTCAGTAGAGCATTACAACGAAGAGCCCGGCAGTGCCTGGTTACAACGTGTCACAAGCCACTTTGATAAAGTTGCCTGGCTCAACCCACAGCCTGTTGAACACTGGCCGTACTATCAATCAATTGGCTTTATAAAAGAGTTAATGAACAACCGCATGTATGCGCTGAGTTTAGATGGGATAAGTAGAGCGATAAAAGAGCTGAGTTAGATGCAAATTAACGACAGTTCAGTTCCAGTAGCGAACCCTCAAGGCGTTTATCTGAAACTCTGTTGGGTGGCGCCTTCGGCTTAACCAACCTACCTTTTGACGTAGGTCGGATAAGTGGCAAAGCCACGCCATCCGACAAAAATGATGAATTTACTAGAAACAACCCGACTTACCGCGTTAATAATAAAGTGATTTGACATGATAGAACCTACCATTTGCGATCTTAAATTTCGAAAGCTCTATAAAGATTTATTAAAGAAGAACTCACTAAATGACTTTGAAAAGACATCTTCGATAATTAAGTCAATTTACTCTCATGCTAAATTGGAAAAAATTACAGTAGGAAGGTTTTTAGGTATTAAAGGATATAAAGTTACTATAGGAAAAAGAACAGCTTTTTTCCCTGTTAGTAAATCAAGAGCTCTTAAAAATAATAAACTTAATGGGTTGATATTTCTTAGAAATGAATTTTATAAAATTGGTATGGTTCTGCCAACTTTAATCTCTAATGGTGATCAAGAAATGCTTTTAAAGACATTATCTGAAAACCAAGATAACAATATAAATGAAAAAATAATTGCCGATTTTTTCAAAAGTACTTTAGGGTTACCTGAACTTTTAACAAGCACATACTCAACCAACAAACATATTTCTAAGTACATTGAAATATTAGGAGAGTCGCTAAAAGCTTACCACTTAGGATTATTTAAAGTTGCAGTAATTTCATTATTACCATGTATAGAGGGTATAATTAGGGATCTTGGCGTAAAGGCTTCATCTGTTTCTTCCAAAGAGTTAATGGAAAATCTCATCAAGCTCCAGCGCTACTATATTAAGCACTATATCTTTAATTCTTGTGATTATGTCCCTCAAGATTTCCTAGATATAAAGTTGCATGACACTTATGATGAAAGCATCCAAGTAATTGAATCTTTAAAGTGGTTTTTAGAAAAATCTTTATACCAACATACTAATACATTTAATGAATCTCATAGCCTAAATAGGCATTCAATACTGCATGCCCTAAAACCTGAAAGTAACTACGGTACAGAAAGTAATTTTTTTAGATTGATTAATATATTAAACTCATTATATTTTTGCTCAGTTTTTAGCGGTGAGAATGGAAGCTTATTTCATCCCTCCCATACAGCACAATCAGAAAAGTTGGAATCAAAATATTTACGCTATTCAAGTTTCAAACATTTAATATGATGGGGTCGCGTCTCTTTTTATGATTCATAATAAATCAAACTTGCCTAAGTGTCGTATTTACTTGAATGAGATCCATAATCTCTATAACTCCGCTATATGATTTAGCGTCTCAGGTTGACGCTGCACAAGCTTTAACAATGTTATCGCTTGCCCATTTGGTGCGCTGCGTCCTTGTTCCCAATTTTCGAGCGTTCTTGCTGATGTATGCTGAATATTTCTCGAATATTTACTATTTCATCAGGGGAGATAACAAGATCGTTAATATCATTTACTGAATGAGTACCTAACGTTAGCTTTCCTTGTGAATGCGCTTTTGCGTCCACAAGTGCTATCGTTAATTCTGAAAATAAATCACGTTTGCTCATTGCGCCATACCTCTAAAAACTCTTTTAATTGCTTTTTATGATCTGCTTTTGAACATGACTTTTCGTTTCGCTATAAATAATGAGCGCATACAACTTAAAGCACTTTACTCATAAACAAACTATACGGATCTAGCTCATAACACCCAAATGGTTCGCACTCTTTAAAACCAAACTGAGTATAAAGCTTTTGTGCGGGTAAAAATGCTTCTGCGGTGCCGGTCTCTAAACTTAGTGTTTTATAACCACGCAGTGTTGCTTGCTCAATAATATGCGTGAGTAACTTAGCGGCTATGCCTTGGCGTAAATAGCGGCTTGATGTGCGCATTGATTTAATTTCGCCATGAGTGGCATTGAGCGCTTTTAAAGCGCCAACACCCGCTAAATTATTATCAATCCATAAGCTATAAAAAGTTATGTCGGGCTGAGTGAGTTTGCTCACATCAAGTGCATGCACGCTCTCAACGGGTGAGTGTTTTAGCATATCGTTATGGTGTGCTTGTAGTAGCTTTATAACGTGTGGGTTTGAAAGATCACCTATTCTAATATCCATTTATACCTCGTTTAATCCTAGAACTTAATGCTTGAGGGCTTTAGGGCTTTAATTAAAACCCCAAAGCAAGTAGCTATATTTAGAATGCTAGTTTCCACACTACAAAAGCGACAGCAAACCCAACTAAGTACACCAAACCTAACCACGTTAAACTACGTAGTAAAACGCTATGCTTTATAGCAGGCTCTGATCGCACGAGGCTAAAGTTGAGCCATGCAAATACAGGCGTTGTAACAAATGAAAGTGTCATAGCAAACGTAAGCATGGGGCCAAGGGCTGATTTAAAAAATAAAATAACGGCCATACCGGCAAGTGCTTGTAGTATTAACCAAATATTTAGACTGTTTTTTGATTGTTTAAAGCCAAGTAGTTTATGAGATTCGTTAAGCGTACGGGCGTAGCCATCAAGCACGGTGAGTGTCGTACCAAACATACATAAAAAAGCGATTGCTGATACAAGCGGCCTTGCCCACTCGCCTATTGTGAGTGCATACATATCAATAAGCTGCTTGGCAAACGCGACACCGCCGAGTTCTATACTACTGGTTTGCCCGTACTGCACTAATACACCTAAGCTAAAAAATACCAAGGCTAAGCCAGCTGTAAGCCAGTAACCTACGTTAAAATCGAACAAGCCTTGGCTTTTAGAAACTGTTTGCTGCGCTTGTTTTTCTTTTAGCCATAAAGAACTTAATGCAGATATTTCGATAGGGGCTGGCATCCAGCCCATTAAAGCCACCATAAAGCTAAGCATAGCAAGTTCATACGGTGAAGGTCCCACATAATCAGCAGGTGCCATTGGGCCGTTACTAAATGCAATGGCAAGGGCAATCAAAGTAGCGAGCGTAAGCAGCCCCATAATACCTTTGGCAACGTTATCTAGCGCTTTAAAGTGTCCAAGTAGCAATATAACTAAACATACACCCAGCAGCATCCAGCAAAGCAAGGTTACTTCAATAACCACGGGTAAGGAGTAATGCAGTAAGCTTGCGGTAAGCAGTAATACGCCGGCGGTATTAACAACAGCGGCAACAATGTTTAAGCCAATAAAACTGTAGAAGTAAAACGGACCTTTGCTTTTATAGCCCTCCACTAGGCTATTTTTAGTGGCGAGTGTGTATTCCATACCAAAGCGAAAAAATGGGTACTTTAAAACATTAACAACGAGGATAAGCCAAAATAATTGCCAGCCAAATATTGCCCCAGCTTGCGTAGAGGCAACTAGGTGAGATCCGCCAATAGCGGCTGTTGCCATGAGTATTCCAGGCCCAAGCGCACCTAGTCGAGACTTCCATACTGCTTTTGTTGTGTGCATTAATTTCTCAAAATATGTGTGTTGTGTGTTATTTTTATCAATTTTTATAATTAATAAACTGCAAGAACGCATAACTTACCTAAATTACAGGCAATAAAAAAGAGCCATACGGCTCTTTTTTACAATACTTTGTGACTAAATTTTATTTAAGATCCATCTCTTGGATGATCTCGTGTGCGATTTCAGGTGTAGTGCTAACAGGCTTTTCGTGTAAGTTTGCTTTTATCTGCCCTTTTCGATGTTTTAGTGCTGCATCGAGTTTTTTAGCTGCACTTGCAATGGCAGGGTACATAACTTCGTTTTCCCCTTTTACCGATATGCGCGTGCCTTCATAATTAGTGCTAATTTCAGCTTGGATTTTATGATGTTCTTTAGACAAAATAATTTCGAGTGCAATAAGCGATGGGAAATGGCTCTCGATTTTTGAAAATTTTTCGTTGATGTGCTCTCTAATAGAGTCAGTAACTTCAACATGGTGACCAGAAAGATTAATTTTCATAGGGTATCCTTTTATTTGTTACCTCATAAATAGTATTGGGGGCTATTTAGATTAACACAAGGAAAAAATAGAGATATTTGAGGTTTATTTGCGGTTTTTGGTGATTTAAATCATGCGTTGTGCAAAGTTTATGCAAAGCCCATAGTGCATGGGCTTTCAGACGTCTAGCTGTACTGGTTAATCTGTGTACGAACAACAGTAGTCAGCAAAATCAGATACTTTTACTTTAAAGCTTACATTTGCGTCCACATTAAACGACTCACCTGCGTTAAATGTTTTCCACTCGCTTGCGTCTGGCAATAAAATATCCCATTGGCCAGCTAAAAGCTCCATGCATTCTTTTTGGTTTGTATCAAAAACAAACTCACCAGGTTGCATAAAACCTAATGTTTTCGCTTCGCCATCACCTAAAATAACGGTACGACTCGACACTTTTCCGTCAAAATATACATTGGCTTTTTTTACTACACTTACGTTATCGAACTTTGGCATTTTTAGCTCCTGCTATTAATTTAAGATTTTTATTTATAAATTTTATCGCACTACCTTGCCTGATAGCTTACTTTCTTGCAAGGAAAGCAGCATTGATCAAGGTGAAGTTGCTTCATGTAAGGGCATAAAAAAACCCGCAACATGTGCGGGTTTTTCAATTACTTACTTTCTTTAATCAAAGCGATTAAAAAAGCTCGTTTGCTTTGCTTACAATGTTTGCCACTGTAAAACCAAAGTGCTCAAACAACTCATTAGCTGGTGCTGACTCACCAAAGGTGGTCATACCTACTACTGCGCCATTTAGACCTACGTACTTGTACCAGTAGTCAGCAATACCTGCTTCTACTGCTACGCGGCGTGAAACAGATGCCGGTAATACGCTTTCTTTGTATGCTGCGCTTTGATCTTCAAAGGCATCAGTACATGGCATAGACACAACACGTACCTTTTTACCTTGGCTGCGTAGTTCGCTTGCTGAATCTTGTGCTAGTTGCACTTCAGAACCCGTCGCAATAAAGATAATCTCTGGGTTGCCGTCACAGCTAAGGATGTAACCACCCTTTTTAACGTCACTTAATTGCTGTGCGTCACGCGCTTGTTGCTCAAGACCTTGGCGAGTAAAGATTAACGATGTAGGACCGTCTTTACGCTCAATAGCTTGTTGCCATGCAATTGCCGACTCAACTTGGTCACATGGACGCCAGTTGTATAAGTTAGGCGTTAAACGCATGCTTGCAATTTGCTCTACTGGTTGGTGAGTTGGACCATCTTCACCTAAACCAATTGAATCGTGCGTGTATACAAAAATGCTTGGTTGCTTCATTAATGCAGCCATACGAACGGCATTTTTTGCATATTCAACAAACATTAAGAACGTAGCACCGTAAGGAATAAAGCCTTTATGAAGCGCAATACCATTCATAATTGCCGACATACCAAACTCACGTACACCGTAGTAAATGTAGTTACCGCTTGCATCATCGCGTGTTAAACCCTTAGAGCCATCCCAAATTGTTAAGTTTGAGCCAGCTAAATCGGCTGAGCCACCCATAAATTCTGGTAATAACGGACCAAACGCATTTAATGCATTTTGCGATGCTTTACGAGACGCTGGGTTTGCAGGGTTTGCTTGTAATTGCTCAATGTACGCTTGAGATTTTTCAGCCCAATCGCCAGGCAGTTCGTTATTAATACGACGCTTATATTCAGCTGCAAGCTCTGGGTATGCTTTTGCGTATGCTGCAAATTTTTCGTCCCAGCTTGATTCAAGCTGTTGACCTTTTTCTTTGCCATCCCACTGTGCGTAAATATCATCAGGAATTTCGAAAGCATCGCCAGTCCAACCTAAAAATTCGCGAGACGCTTTAATTTCGTCATCACCTAGTGGTGCACCGTGACAATCGTGGCTACCTGATTTATTAGGTGAGCCGTAACCAATAATTGTTTTACAACAAATTAGTGATGGCTTGTCGGTAACGCTTTTTGCCTCTGCAATTGCAGCACTTACAGCATCGCTATCGTGGCCATCAACACCACTAATTACATGCCAACCGTATGCTTTAAAGCGAGCTGGTGTATCATCTGTAAACCAACCTTCTACTTCGCCATCGATTGAAATGCCGTTGTCATCCCAAAATGCAACAAGTTTACCCAGACCTAATGTGCCTGCAAGTGAACCGGCTTCATGAGAAATACCTTCCATAAGGCAGCCATCGCCCATAAATGCATAGGTAAAGTGATCAACAATATCGTGACCTTCACGGTTAAACTGTGCAGCTAGCGCTTTTTCAGCAATTGCCATACCTACTGCATTTGTGATCCCTTGACCTAATGGACCCGTAGTAGTTTCGATTCCTGGTGCATAGCCATACTCAGGGTGACCTGGAGTTTTAGAGTGCATTTGACGGAAGTTTTTAATTTCGTCCAGTGGTAAGTCGTAACCACTTAGGTGCAATAGAGAATAGATAAGCATTGAACCGTGGCCGTTTGAAAGAATAAATCTGTCACGGTCAGCCCACTCTGGATTCGTTGGGTTATGTTTTAGATAATCGCGCCATAATACTTCTGCGATATCAGCCATGCCCATAGGGGCTCCAGGGTGACCAGATTTGGCCTTTTGTACTGCGTCCATTGACAAGACGCGAATAGCATTTGCAAGTTCTTTGCGAGATGGCATGAATTCTCCTACCTTATATGTGTATTTGCGCGGGTATTTATGTGTTTGTTTATGTAACCAAATAACTTGGATACTGTTATATATCCATTCTTACTTATTGTGGGGGCGGTGTGCAATTAAAAACCCTATAAAAGTGAGGCATTATGAATTTTTTTTGAGACTAGAACGACATTCGTAATTTTATTTAGACGTCTAGGCGTAAAAACACTATGCAATGCGTTTTGTTTTCGATAAAATACGCCCCTTAATTTTTTAGCGCTAATACCGACATTTGTGAAGCGCAATATTTGTGAGCAGAAATACAATGGCAAAACATTTATTTACTTCTGAATCTGTTTCTGAAGGTCATCCGGATAAAATCGCCGATCAAATCTCTGATGCGGTACTTGATGCAATCCTAGAGCAAGACTCTCAGGCTCGCGTAGCGTGTGAAACTTACGTTAAAACCGGTATGGTTATGGTTGGTGGTGAAATCACTACTAGCGCATGGGTTGATATCGAAGAAATTACACGTAAAACAATTCGTGACATTGGCTACACAAATTCAGACATGGGCTTTGATGCCGATTCATGTGCAATTTTGAACACTATTGGTAAACAGTCTCCTGACATTAACCAAGGTGTTGACCGTACTAGCCCAGAAGAGCAAGGCGCTGGCGACCAAGGCTTAATGTTTGGTTACGCATGTAACGAAACAGAAGTACTAATGCCTGCTCCAATTACTTACTCACACCGTTTAGTACAGCGCCAAGCGCAAGTACGCAAAAGCGGCGAGCTTAATTGGTTACGTCCAGATGCAAAATCTCAAGTTACTTTTGCATACGAAAACGGCAAGCCAGTAGGTATTGATGCTGTAGTACTTTCTACTCAGCACAGCGAAGACATTTCGCAAAAAGATTTAGTAGAAGCTGTGATGGAAACAATCATCAAGCCGGTACTTCCTGCAGAACTTATTACAAGTGCAACTAAGTTTTTCATTAACCCAACAGGTCGCTTTGTTATTGGCGGACCAATGGGTGACTGTGGTTTAACTGGTCGTAAAATCATTGTAGATACATACGGTGGTATGGCTCGTCACGGTGGTGGTGCTTTCTCTGGTAAAGATCCATCAAAAGTTGACCGTTCTGCGGCATACGCTGCACGTTACGTTGCTAAAAACATTGTTGCTGCTGGTCTTGCTGACAAGTGTGAGCTACAAGTCTCTTACGCAATTGGTGTTGCAGAGCCTACTTCTATCAGCGTTGAAACGTTTGGTACAAGCAAGCTAGAAGAAAGCCGTTTAATCGAGCTTATTCGTGAACATTTTGACCTGCGCCCTTACGGCTTAATTCAAATGCTTGATTTAGAGCGCCCTATCTACCTTCCTACAGCGGCTTACGGCCACTTTGGTCGTGACGAATTCCCTTGGGAACGTACAGATAAAGCAGACGCACTTCGCGCAGCTGCCGGCCTTTAAGCCAAAATTGTTGTAGTAAATTAAAAACGGCCCTTTTAAGGGCCGTTTTTACATCTAAAACTTATTCGCTATATTGTTTGTAGAGCGTCTACAAAATAACTATTAAATCGACCTCGAATTCTTTTGTACTTTAGGTATATACTCATTTCATTATAAAAGCTTTAGGGACAGTTAAATGGCCGATAACTTTCGCGTTATATTTGCAGGACTTGCCGATAACGTTGATGCAAAAACAGCATGTACAAATTTAGCTGCAAAATTAAAAACGTCAGATGAAAAAGTAGCTCTTTTTTTTAAAGGTAAGCCACTGTTTGCACCAAGCGATAAAGACAAAGCGTTAAAACAGGCTAAGTTACTAGCAGGCTTAGGCATTAAAAGTAAGCTTCAAGCTGTTTCAAACATCATTCAAAATGGCTCAAACCCTGCTGCAAATAACAATCAACGTGATGAACGTATTTTTGATGCACTCGATTACATCACTAGCAGCTTAATTCGCCTTGAAGAAAAGTTAGACGAGTTAGAGCAACGCCTTCCTGAAGCTCAGTTAAAAGCACCAGACGAAAGTATTGACGAATGGCAAGGTGACGATCTAATGCTAGGTGATGATTTAGCGCCTCCTAAAAAACGCAGTAACTTACTTTTATATTCATTGATTGCAACTGCCACCATTTTGCTAGTCGTACTGGCTGTTTTTTTAATTTTTCCCGATTTATTCTCTTTTTAAGAATGGCTAATTAATTTAATGAGCAATAAACGCGCAAAAATAAGAGCGGAAATTCGTAACACCCGTAAAAACTTGTCAAATAATCAGCAAATAATTGCTGCGCAATCGCTAAAAATGAATTTTATTCAACATTTAAAAAGCGAAAAAACAACGAATTCAAAGCATATTGCCATTTACTTAAGTAACGATGGGGAGCTAGACACTTCATTGTTAATTAAAGAATTATGGAGTTTAAACCATACCGTTTACCTACCTATAATACACCCATTCAATGGCGCTAATTTACTATTTCAGCGCTATGAGAAAAACTCACCCATGAGAGCAAATCGCTATGGTATCTTGGAGCCTGAGCTGAACTGCTCTCAAATATGCCCATTACCAGTGCTTGATTACCTCCTTATGCCATTAGTTGCATTTGATAAACAAGGTAATCGCCTAGGAATGGGAGGTGGGTTTTACGACCGGACATTGGCGCGTTTGCACGAACAAAATTGGCAAAAACCACAACTAATTGGCCTTGCACATGAATGCCAAAAAGTTGAGGCCCTACCAATCGAGTCGTGGGATGTACCACTTAAAACCATTATCACCCCAGATAAAACATACTGTTGGTAACAATTAAATTTGATTACTAACCGCATATTTCTGACATACATGAGCACAAAGCAATGACACAAGACGAATTAAAAAAAGCAGCTGCTTGGGCAGCACTCGAGTTTGTAAAAGAAAACACTATTGTAGGTGTGGGTACAGGCTCTACTGTTAATCACTTTATTGATGCCCTTGGTTCAGTAAAGGACACTATTGTAGGCGCTGTATCAAGCTCAGAAGCCTCAACCGCGCGCTTACAAGCGTTAGGTATTGAAGTATTTGAGCTTAATAACGTTGCTGCTTTAGATGTATACGTTGACGGCGCTGACGAAATAAACGATCAAAACGAAATGATTAAAGGTGGCGGCGCAGCCCTTACTCGCGAAAAAATAGTAGCCGCTGTAGCTAAACAATTTGTGTGCATTGTAGATGACACCAAATTAGTAAAAACATTAGGCGACTTCCCGCTTCCGGTAGAAGTTATTCCAATGGCTCGCAGCTACGTTGCACGAGAATTATTAAAGCTTGGTGGTGACCCTGTTTATCGCCAAGGCGTAGTTACCGATAACGGTAACGTTATATTAGATGTATTTAACTTAAAAATTACCAATGCTAAACAACTTGAAGCACAAATAAATTCAATTGTTGGCGTAGTTACCAACGGCCTATTTGCAATGCGTGGTGCTGATAAAGTGATTATCGGTACTAAAAATGGGCCACAAATTAAATAGGATGAGGTTATGAGTAAGGTATCGTTAGCAAAAGACAAAATTAAAATTCTCTTGCTTGAAGGTGTTCACCAAAGCGCTGTTGAAACGCTAAAACGTAACGGTTACAGCAATATCGACTACGTTAAAACATCCTTACCTGAGGACGAATTAAAAGAGCGCATTAAAGATGTTCACTTTGTAGGACTTCGTTCTCGTACTCATATTAACCAAGCCGTATTAGACTCAGCTGACAAGCTAGTTGCTGTTGGGTGTTTTTGTATTGGTACAAACCAAGTTGATTTAGATGCAGCACGCGAACGCGGTATTGCTGTATTTAACGCACCATTTTCTAATACTCGTTCAGTTGCTGAACTTGTACTTGGTGAAATCCTACTTTTATTACGCGGTATTCCAGAGCGTAATGCAGCGGCTCATCGTGGTGGCTGGTTAAAAACAGCAAATGGTTCGTTTGAAGCACGTGGTAAAACATTAGGTATTATTGGCTACGGTCACATTGGTACTCAGCTAGGTATTATGGCTGAAAATATCGGTATGAACGTTGAATATTACGATATCGAAGATAAATTATCACTCGGTAATGCAAAGCAAGTTCACAACCTAACTCAGCTGTTACAACGCTCTGATATTATTAGTTTACACGTACCAGAAACACCGCAAACTAAAAATCTTATTGGTAGCGCAGAACTTGCTGTTATGAAGCAGGGATCTATTTTGATCAATGCTTCACGCGGAACTGTTGTTGATATTGATGCACTTGCAGAAGCACTAACAGAGAAAAAACTAAGTGGAGCAGCAATCGATGTGTTCCCTACTGAGCCAAAGTCTAACGATGAAGAATTTGTATCGCCACTGCGCCAATTCGACAATGTTATTTTAACGCCGCACATTGGTGGTTCTACACAAGAAGCGCAAGAAAACATTGGTATTGAAGTAGCGGGTAAACTGGCTAAATACTCAGATAATGGCTCAACTATTACTGCCGTTAACTTCCCTGAAGTATCGCTGCCTGAGCTTGCTAATCGTAGCCGTTTATTACACGTGCACCACAACCGCCCTGGTGTACTAACGCAAATTAACCAAGCGTTTGCACAGCACGGTATTAACATTGCTGCGCAATACCTACAAACAGACGCATCTATTGGTTATGTAGTTATTGATGTAGATACAGATCAATCTGAAGTAGCACTTAAAGAACTAAGCGCTGTTGAGGGTACAATTAGAGCACGTATTTTACATTAATAAGTACTTTTGATATTAAGAAGGGTCCTTATGGACCCTTTTTTGTATTTAGATTACATATACTTTCTTAAGTATTTTTTGAATACCGGATCTGTTGCAGCCAACTCTTTTTGCTCAGCTAATATCTCTTTTAAAATAGCGCCTGAGGTAAGCGGGTTAGCAAGGACCACTCTAAATACAACCGTTGGTTGATTGTCGTATTTAGAAGGCGTTAAACGAGTACGTGATACAAATGAGCGACCAGACTCTCGCTGACGTTTTTGCATACTGGCAGTAAAACGGTTCAGTGAAGCAAAAATATCTAACCGAGTTTCAGCATCTGCATCGGCTATTGCTTGTTTAATTTGCTTAGGTACATAACGATACGTTAATAAGCACAATTCAGGTTCTGAAATAAGCTCAAAGTCTTCATCAGCTTTAATTAAATCAGCAAAGTAATGTGCTTTTTTGATGCTTCGATCAATCAGCATTTCGTAACCTTTACGACCAATAACACGTAAGCAAGCATGTACTAACATTGCCATACCAGGTCGGCTGCCTTCAAGCGTGTGGCTACCTAAGTCTTTTGAACCTTTACGTAATATGTACTCAGCGTGATGCTCTATTGCATCAGTTGCAGCGGGATCTTTAAATAAAACTAAGCCCGCTCCCATTGGTACATACATTTGTTTATGTGCATCGATGGTAATTGAATCTGCTCGCTCAATCCCTTTTAGTAAAGGGCGATGCGTGTTCGATAAAAGGGTTGCTCCTCCCCATGCAGCATCTACATGAAAATGGCAGTTAATGTCTTGTGCTAAGTCGGCCATTTCATCAAGTGGGTCAATATTACCGGTTTCGGTTGTACCCGCTACCCCAATAATCGCCATTACTTTAATGCCTTGCGATTCAAGCTCACGTGCTTTTTCGCGCATAGCTCCTACATCTACTTTATTATTTTCGCAGGTTTTAATACCAATTAAGTTATCGCGGCCAATACCGAGTAAATCAACCGATTTACCTAATGAGTAATGTCCGCGTTCTGATATTAATACTGCTAAACCTTTATAGCCGTAATGCAGCATACCGGCAATTAGGCCTTGTGCGCCGATACCTCTAAAATCGCCATCGGGTTTTAATAAGCGGTTTCGAGCAATCCAAAGCGCAGTAATATTAGCAACCGTTCCACCAGAGCAAAATGCACCTAATGAGGTTTTAGCACTGTGCATCCATTTAGAATAAAATGAATCTTCTTGCCCATAAGCTAAATGATGCATCATTCCAAGCACTTGACGTTCAAGAGGCGTAAACGCTTTAGACGTTTCTATTTTTACTAGATTTTGATTTAGCCCTACCATCAATTTTGACAGAGGTAATAAAAAATGCGGCAAGGCAGAGGTCATGTGACCAATAAAGCTAGGCGCAGCTGTATGCACAGAATGCGCAACAAGTTGCTCCATTATGTCTTGGGCATAAGCAGATACAAACGTTGGATCCTCTGGGATCACTGCCGACTGAAAATCTTTTTCGATTTCATGTAATGGTTTTTCAATTGCCGCTATATTTTCGTTTAGAAAACCTGCTAAATTACTCGAAATTTCAAGCTCGATTTTGCTTAAAGTTGAGTCTGGCGCTTCAGGTACAGTAAATATACGCTTAAGGCTTTCTTTAGAGGCGACGGCACAACGCTTTTGATCCATCTCAATACCTAGTGTGTGTAGCTAAAACACGCGCTTACCCATCAAAAACGCCTACTTATTAGGACATTTAGAGCAATCGTGTTTCTTTAAAAATTGCGCTAACTTTACTGCAATATAACTAAAATGTCTCGTTTAAACCTATAAAAGCAATCAAAGCGATGACAAAAAAATGATAATTTAGGGTCTATTTATCTTTCAAGGTTAAATTTGCAGCAGTCTGTTTGGTATTTAGGCAAGGCAGCGCCTATGTAGTGTGGTTATTCCCCATAAATAGGCGATAACGTAGCATTAATGCCAAACAGGCGCTGCCCAAAGGGTTCTGCCTAGGGTCTATTTACTCTTTGTTGCTCGGTTTTTACTTAGACCACTAGGTTACAAATCTCGCGCCGCGATTAAATCGCCCCTAGTTTGAACAAATTATAATCCGCAAAGATAAACAGACCCTAATTAAAACTCTACCAAACCTAATTATTTATTGGGCATTTACTTATTTTGGGTATAATAAATTTGATAACAAAAAAGGGACACATATGCCAGAAGGAAGAGTCAAAGTTAGTTGGATAGTGGCAGGCTTTAGCTTGTTTTTAATAAGCTTACTTACCTATGTTTACTACACTTACCAAACCACGCGTGCTGAAATAATGCAGTCGGTTGATAATCGCTTACTTAATGCAGCCACCAGCGTAAAACATATTTTAGGTGAAAATTACTTAAGTGCGGTTAATCAAGGCGACAACATAAGTTTTTCTTACTATCAAAATAAGAGTAAACAGCTCTCTGAGTTTGCTCAAGCACTTGATATTGCTTATGTGTATTCAATGATTTTAAAAGACGGAAAGGTTCTTTTTAGCTCATCAAGCTACACGCAAGACGATCAGAATAATGGCAAAGTCACTCAATTTTTAGATCTCTATCCTGAAGCTACCGATGCCAATATAAGTGCTTTTTACTCAACCGAGCCTGTATTTGAAATATCGAGCGATCAGTGGGGCCACTTTAAAACTATTTTTATTCCTTACGTTGACCCTATTAACGGCAATACCTATTTAACGGGTGCCGATATAACTATTTACAATTTAAACGAGAAACTTAAAGAAAGCGTATCAAAAGCAGCTGCCATGGCGAGCTTCTTCTTTTTTATCGCGATACTAGTTGCCGCCATATATATTTATTTACTAAAGCGCTCTTTAGCAACTGACTCAAGTACTGGTTTTTCAAATCATATTGCTCTTGAGTACTTTATTAAAAAAAGTAATGCTCATCACATGCAGTTAGCCGTTATTTGGGTTAATGAAATAGAAGATATAAACAGTTTCTACGGCACTGAAGTGGGTGACAAAGTAATGAAAAACTTACTTATTCACTTTAAACTCAGAAGCTCTGCGCATTGCCATATATACAGACTAGCAACCAACAAAATAGTATTACTCGCTCCTAAAGAAATGAGTAATGACGAATTTACCGATCTCGTAAAAACATATAACTTTAATACCCCAGTGTTAACTGACCCTTTTATTTATATAACTCTATGTGCAGGTATTGCCAGTGGCAATAAATCGCTACTACTTGAAAACGCTCATATAGCGGCGCTGCAAGCTAAACAAGGCAGGCATAGCGTAGTTAACTACTCAAAAGCGCTACACGATGTAAAAACGCAATATCAATACAATGTTGAAATGGCTAAAGAGGTGCGTGAAGCGTTTGATAACAACCGTATAGTGCCTTACTTTCAACCCATTATTGATACAAATACCAACAAGGTCGTTCAATACGAATGTTTAGCTCGAATGGTAACGGCGCAAGGGGAAGTGTTAAAACCTGATGCATTTTTAAATGTTGTTACTCGCTCAAGAATGGACGGAATACTTACCCGTACTATATTTTCACAATGTGTTAGTCGCTTTAGAAAAACCGATATTTGCTGGAGTTTAAATATAACAGCACAAGATATGCTCGACCCTAATTTAAGTGAGTTTATTGCGGACGAACTTAAGCGCTACCCGCATCCTGGTAATATCACACTAGAGCTTTTAGAAACCCAAGCTATTGCCAACTTCTCTGAAGTAAAAGCATTTATTGGAATGGTTAAAACGAAAGGCGTTAAGGTTATTATTGATGACTTTGGTAGTGGTTATTCAAATATATCAAACGTACTTAAGCTGGAAGTAGATGGTATTAAGCTAGATGGCGCACTAATAAAGCAAATAGTGAATGACAAAGATATCTATTTATTTATTGAACATATAGCCAGTTTTGCTAATCAACTTGGTTTGCAATTAATGGCAGAGTCGGTAGAAAATGCAACCATAGTAACCGCACTTAAAAAGGCGAATGTGACACTAATGCAAGGCAACTACTTTGCACACCCAGTGTCACATGTTAGTACGGTTATAGAAGAAGAATTAGCACTTTAACTTACTTTAGCGAGGTAAGTTAATAACGAGTCGGTGGCTTTGCTGGCCACTGGCCCAGTATTTACGCTCAAAAGGCGTAATGGCATCGTCTGACTCATAAAGCGTTACATCGCAAGGGTTGCCTGTTAATTCGAGCGCCCGAGCAAACTCCTTAACGTAAATATCCCAATTGCTGCGTACTTCTAATTTTCCACCTAACTTAACGATAAATGGAAAAATAGCTGCGCCATGCCAGCGCCTACGAATATGCTTAGATTTAGGCCACGGGTTTGGATACAACAAATAATGGTGCGTAGGTTGCCAATTAGCAGCTACCGCTAAACGCCAAAAGTCATTTAAGTCTGCTTGCACTAAGATGTACTGACCACTGTCGGTTTGCTTATATTCAACATCGTGCTTATCTAATCGGTGCGACGATTTATCAATACCAATTATAAGTGCATCAGGGTGGCGCTTAGCTAAGTTAGCTGAGCTTTCACCTACGCCACAACACGAGTCTAAAATAAGCGGGCCACTAAAGGCTTGTACTTTAGCATTAACCTCGTCAAATGCGGCTTGGGTGTGTGCTGCAATTGGCTTTTTAAATTCAGCATCTAAGTGCTTATTTACTATTTCATCAAGCTTTTCGTGAATACCCGCTTGATTAGATACAATACTACGTGAATTTGCATCACTCATTAGTGTCTTAGCCCCACACCTTTTTTGATCAATGTAAGCGCTAATGTAAATAACGCTGTTATAAATACTAAAATAACCCCAAGAGCCACGCTCAAATCAACATCCGACACACCTAAAAAGCCATAACGAAATGCGTTAACCATATAAATTATAGGGTTGATTTGTGATACATTCTGCCAAAATTCAGGCAGCAACGTAATTGAATAAAATACACCGCCTAAGTAAGTTAATGGCGTTAGTATGAAGGTGGGGATAATGCTTATATCGTCAAAACTGTTTGCGTAAATTGCATTAATTAAACCACCTAAAGCAAACACAGCTGAGGTTAAAATAACCGTCGCAATAATTACAAAAATATTATGAATTTGAATATCAACAAATAATAACGACACACAGGTAACTATAAAGCCCACCATAATACCGCGCGTCATACCGCCCCCCATATAACCTAGAACAATGATGTAGTTAGGTACAGGTGCAACTAAAAGCTCTTCAATGCTTTTTTGAAACTTTGTTGAGTAAAAACTAGAGGCTACGTTGGAATAGGAATTAGTAATGACTGACATCATTATAAGGCCAGGTACAATAAACTCCATATAACTAAAGCCGCCCATGTCGCCAATGCGTGAACCAATTAAGTTACCAAAAATAACAAAATATAAGCTCATCGTAATTGCTGGCGGTACTAAAGTTTGCACCCAAATACGTAAAAAACGAATGCACTCTTTAATCCATAAACTCTTTAAGGCTACGCCATATTTAAACATTTATTCGCCCCGCCCTTGCTCTAGTAATCCAACAAATAACTCTTCTAATCTGTTTGCTTTATTTCGCATACTCAATACAGTATTACCTTGAGTTGTTAATGCACTAAAAACCGCATTTAAGCCTTGAGACTTAGCGACTTCCACTTCAACAGTATGATCGTCCGTCATGGTAAATTTATAGCCTTCAAGCGTTACAGGGCTTGCTGGCATTTTTAAATCTAAAATAAAGGTTTCTTTATCAAGCTTTGCAAGCAGTGCTTTAATGGTCGTGTTTTCAACAATTCGGCCATTATCGATTATGGCGATGTTTTTACACAGTAACTCTGCTTCTTCAAGGTAATGCGTAGTTAAAATAATAGTTACGCCTTGCTCATTTATTTGGCGTAAAAAATCCCACATTGAACGACGAAGTTCTATGTCTACACCCGCAGTTGGCTCATCAAGTATAAGCAACTTAGGTTCGTGCATAAGGGCACGCGCAATCATTAATCGGCGTTTCATACCGCCTGAAAGCGTACGTGCTTGTTTGTCTTTTTTCTCAAGTAAGCCAAGTTGCGCTAAGTATTTATCAGCACGTTTATGGGCTTCGCCACGTGGCACACCATAATAACCGGCTTGGTTAACAAGTATTTGGCTAAGCGTTTCAAATTGGCTAAAATTAAACTCTTGCGGCACTAAGCCTAAATGCGCTTTTGCAGCTTCTAAGTCAGTATCAATATTACAACCGAATACTTCTACTTTGCCTTTTGTTTTATTAACAAGTGACGAAATAACACCAATGGTGGTTGATTTACCTGCTCCGTTTGGACCAAGTAAAGCAAAAAAGTCGCCCTCTTTAACTTGTAAATCAACGCCTTTAATAGCCTCAACACCATTTTTATAAACCTTGGTAAGGCCTTCTATATTTAAAGCAATATTTTGCTTATTCATTACTTACCCTCACCATAACCCCAACGTTTTGTTAGGTTATGTTCAATATTTAAATGATCTAAAATTCTCGCCACCATAAAATCAACTAAGTCTTCAATACTTTGTGGCTTATGATAAAAGCCAGGCGCTGCTGGCATTATGGTCACACCTAAACGAGATAACTTAAGCATGTTTTCTAAATGAATTTCGTTAAACGGTGTTTCGCGCGGCACTAAAATTAACTGTCCGCGTTCTTTAATTACCACATCAGCGGCGCGCTCTAATAAGTTATCTGACGCCCCTACTGCAATTGCAGAAACCGATCCTGCACTACACGGGCATACCACCATTTTTTTAGGCGCCGCAGAGCCCGAAGCCACAGGGCTAAACCAGTTATCTTTACCGTATACTTTTAACTGCCCAGATTTAGCATTAAACAGCGTACTTAACTGCTCAGTGGCTTTGTCTTCATTACCAGAGAGCTTAATATTTGATTCTGTATCAAGCACCACTCGCGCTGCACTTGAGATAAGTACGTAAACTTGAAATTGCTGCTCAAGCAACACTTCAAGTAACCTTAAACCATAAGGCGCACCTGATGCACCGCTAAAAGCGAGCGTAATTCTATCTTTAAATTGCACACTATTCTCCGCTGTATTTATCAGCTAAACCATCAACAAGGTGTTGATGAAGGCCATTAAAACCGCCATTGCTCATAATTAAAATATGCTGATTAGGCTCAATATTTTCAAGCACCGTATCAATAATTGTTTGCGTGCTGCTAAAGCACTGCATGCCTGCTTTATCTGCTTGCTCTTTTAGCGACCAATTTAGATTCTCTGGTTCAAAAAGTAGTACGTCGTCAGCATCACGCAGTGAATCTAATAATGTATATTGGTGCACGCCCATTTTCATAGTGTTTGAGCGCGGCTCTAAAATAGCGATAATTTTTTCATCGCCTACTTTTGCGCGCAGTCCTGCAAGCGTAGTTTTAATTGCTGTTGGGTGATGCGCAAAATCGTCATACACCTTAATATTATTAATATCAGCCTTTAGCTCCATACGCCTTTTAGGGCTAATAAATTCTCCTAAGGCATCAATACTATGATCAACAGCTATACCCACATGGCGCGCTGCTGCGATAGTCATAATTGCATTTTTAACGTTATGCTCGCCTATTGCTTGCCAGCAAACAGTACCCTGCTTTTCGTTATTTAAAAGTACATTAAACTCACTACCATCGGCTTTTATTAATTCATAGCCCCAGTCATCACCGAGTGTTTCGCTTTCGCTCCAAAGCCCTTGTGCTATTACGTCATTAAGCGCTACGTCTTGCTTAGGCCAAATTACCTTGCCGCTTTGAGGTAATGTACGCATTAAGTGATGAAATTGTTTTTTTATTGCGTTTAAATCTTCGAAAATATCAGCGTGATCGAATTCAAGATTATTTAATATAAGTGTACGCGGAAGGTAATGGACAAACTTACTGCGCTTATCAAAAAAAGCTGTGTCGTATTCATCGGCTTCAATAACAAAAAATGGCGTTTCACCTACTTTGGCCGATACACCAAAATTTTGGACTATGCCGCCAATTAAAAACCCTGGTTTTAAACCTGCGTACTCTAATACCCACGCAAGCATACTTGCTGTGGTTGTTTTACCATGCGTACCGGCTACAGCAAGTACCCACGAGTTTTGTAATAGGTTATGTTTAAGCCATTCAGGGCCAGATGTATAAGGCAGGCCTTTATCAAGCACATATTCAACACACGGGTTACCACGGCTCATTGCATTACCGATAACTACCATATCTGGTTTTGGCTCTAATTGAGATACGTCGTAGCCTTGAGTCAGTTCAATGCCAAGCTCTTCAAGTTGCGTACTCATTGGTGGGTAAACGTTTTGATCAGAACCCGTTACTTTATGACCTAATGATTTAGCAATGGCTGCAATACCACCCATAAACGTGCCACAAATGCCCAAAATATGTATATGCATATACTTTCCTTAAATCGTATGCTCACTTTACAGCTATGCAAAGTTTAATGGCGCTATAATGCCAAAATTCGTGCTTAGTTACTATGTACGTCTGCACAATTCACTCGTGCCAAAAACACGTTAATTAGTTTTTTAAATGCTAAAAATCAAAAAATAGGCACGTTCACCTACCTTGTATTGCTTTTAATCAATTATTATCAATGTTATAAACCAGCTTGCTGTATAACTTTAAAACTTAAAAAGGACTTAATATGAAAAAACTATTCTTTATAGCCTGTATTTTACTTAGTCAAAAAAGCTTTGCTTTGGAATTTGCTAAGTACCCAATAGAATTAAGTTCGGGCGAAGGCGTTAATGTTGTTATTGCCCCAACAACAGATAAAAAACAAGCTTTAGTAAAAGTAACAGGCATAAACCATGATATTGATGGGATTGTATTTTTAACCGATTTAAAACCTCATGGTAGTAATAAAGCTTACAAATATACTTACGATGGTACACAAAGAAGTTTAGTAAGTGTTGAGGAAGGCTACCGCTGTTGCTCTTACAATCTTTATATTCCAGACACTCGTGATGGAATTTACTTATCAAAAAAAGAAGAGTCAAACCCTGCCATTGTTGAAGACTTAAAAGCGCAATACGATCAACAATTAAATAAAGGTACTCAAGCTAAACTAGCGAAGTTTAATCGTGAAAAGCATTTAGGGTATCAACAAAAAAATATAGCTGCCGCTAATAGCGAAATAGATAAGCAATGCGGATTAAAAATAAATACCCATGTTGATTGGGAAAGCATTGATGATGAAAACCTAAAAGAATATCCAGTGGGTTCATTTTGTGCACAAGTTGCAAACGAAATGGCATCCATGTGCGAAAAAGACCAAAGTTTTAAAAACGACATAGCTCAGTTCAATGCTATCGAATGTAAATTTACTAATGAGCTAAAACTACGTAAAAATGGTAATACACTTATATTTAAAACAGCGCCAAAAGCCGCTAACCAACGCCGCTTTATTGAAGCTTATTTATTAAATTTATAAGCTGAGTTTAAAACCAAAAAAGCACCTAAAGGTGCTTTTTTTGGTTTTACTAATTAAGTTTGTTTATAGCGTTAAAAATACAATCAAACCGACACCGAGTAATAAACGATATATTACAAATGGCAACATACCCATTCGCTCTATTACTTTTAAAAACATAAATATACATGCATAAGCCGATAAGAACGATAGCACCACACCAAGCAATAATGTATTCCAATCAACTACATGGTCACCCAGTGCAAGCTCTGCAATATAATAAAGCCCCATCATAGAAATAATCGGAATCGCTAGTAAAAACGAAAAACGCGCTGCGCTTTGCTTATTCATACCCAACATTAAACCAGCGGTCATCGTGATACCTGATCGAGAAGTACCCGGGATCATTGCAACAGCTTGTGCGAAACCAATGATAAGTGCCGTTTTCCAATTGAGCTGATAAATAGTTTTAATTTGTTTCCCTTTTGCATCTGCGTACCAAAGCAACAAACCAAATACAATGGTGGTAGTAGCAATTACCCAAGCGCTTCGCAAATATAACTCAATAAAGTCTTTTAAAAGTAAACCTAAAATAGCGGCAGGCACTGTACCTAGTATAATCCACCAGCCTAATTTACTGTCATCGGTAGTGCCTTGCTTACCAAAAGATTTAAACCATGCGCTTAGTATATCTACTACTTCTTTACGAAAATAAATAACAACGGCTATTAAAGTACCAACATGTACTGCTACGTCAAACGCAAGCCCTTGATCTTCCCAGCCTAAAATTTGCGATGGGAGAATTAAATGCGCAGAACTCGATATTGGTAAAAACTCAGTAAATCCCTGTATGAGGGCTAAAATAATTATTTCGATAATACTCATAGGTTAGAAAACTCCACCTTCCATAGCTTTTGTTGAGGGTTATTATATTCATTCCATAACTGCGCAATCGTTTGCTTAGCTACAGGATGATAAAAATCTGGGGCAACCTCACTCAGAGGTTGTAATACAAATGCATTTTTAGTTATTTCATCACGTGGTAATTGCGCTGGGGAATCGCAAGTTACATCATCATAAAACAGTAAATCTAAATCGAGCGTTCGTGGACTAAATTTTTTATCGTTCGCTGTACGCCCATTATCACGCTCTATTTTTTTTAATAAAGCGCATACATCAGCAAGCGACATATCAGTTGTAGCGCCAACTACTGAATTATAAAAATTATTGCCAGCAAACCCAACTGCTTCACTTTCAAAAACAGACGAGTGCACAATGTGCTCAAAGTGCTGCTTAAGTGCAATTAATGCACATTGTATATAATGCGCTTTATTTATATTTGACCCTAGGCTGATATAAATTTGAGCCATTTAGTCAGTTGCCTTAACACGTGTAATTTCAACACCCACAGTTTGTGCTTGTGCTACTGCTGCAGGTTTACTTACTCTTATAGTAACTTGTGGCGTATTAAACTCGCTTAAAATAATCTCAGCCAACTGCTCAACCAAAGTCTCTAGCAACTCAACAGGTTTTGCAGTGCAGTGCTTAATAACGCGTTCGCTTACTTTTGAATAATCCAGTGCTAAATTAATATCGTCATTTTCGGCTGCAGGCTTAATATCACTAAGCATTTCAATATCAAAATAAAGGCTCTGTTTACTTTCTTTTTCAAAGTCGTACACTCCAATAATAGTGTCGACGTGCAATTGAGATATAAAAACCTTATCCATTGATACTCCAAATAACAACAAACGACTAAGCAACTATACAAAGCATCAATAAAATTAATACTGTATATGGTTTAGCCAGTGTTTAAATATGTGAAAATAACTTCTACAATAGCAAAATAACCAAACTAGCTATTAAATAGCCTGTTAATAATTTTCACGATAAATTTTGCTGCCAATAATAGCTTAAAAGTACTATCAATTGGTATAGCAATTAAAAAATAAGGAAGCGTGTGTTAGCCACTTTAATGTTTGTTTTAGCTTATTTACTTGGGTCGATTTCGTCGGCTATTTTAGTGTCGCGGTTGTTCAAACTCCCTGACCCTCGTAATAGTGGTTCTAACAACCCAGGGGCTACAAATGTTTATAGATTAGGCGGAGCATTTCCGGCTTGCTTGGTTTTAGTGTTTGATATTTTAAAAGGCACTATTCCGGTATGGGGGGCTTATTTTTTAGAAGTTGAACCTTTAGAGCTTGGTTTAGTCGCAGTAGCTGCTTGTTTAGGCCATATGTACCCACTGTTTTTTAGCTTCAAAGGCGGTAAAGCCGTAGCAACGGCATTTGGCTCATTATTACCTATTGGCTTATCATTGGCTGGTTTACTTGTGTGCACTTGGTTAGTTATAGTGGCAATAACACGCTATTCATCACTGGCAGCGCTTGTAGCTGTATCTTTAGCGCCCTTATATACATGGCTAATAAAACCACTTTATACTCTTCCCGTTACTTTTATCACGTTGTTAATTATATTTCGTCACCGTACTAATATTATTCGATTATTTAGTGGGGAAGAACCAAAAGTAGGCGCTAAAAAAGCACCCACTGATGAAAACGAAAACAGTTAATGTAAGAGTAATACCAATTTTATTAAAAACATAATCATTCTAGCGTATTAAATAACTCACTAACTACGTTAAAAATTATTTATATAGAACAACTATGTATCATAATTTTAGCCTTTTTATTGAGCTATTTTCTTATCGCTATAATAGATCACTAATTTAATGCAATTGGTATAATTAAATAGGCTCAAGGCTATCTATTGGCCAGCGAGGTTTTGTTTTCATATCAAGACTTGCAAACTGACCTGCTTTTAAACGTTGCATTCCTGCATAAGCAATCATTGCACCGTTGTCGGTACAAAATTCAGTGCGCGGATAAAAAACTTCGCCTTTCATACCTTTCATTACGCGTTCAAGCTGCAGTCGAAGCTGTGTATTTGCACTTACGCCACCGGCGATTACTAAACGCTTAATACCTGTTTGTTTAAGCGCTCGCTTGCACTTAATAACCAACGTATCAATAACCGCTGTTTGAAATGCATGCGCTATATCAGCTTTAGTTTGATCGTCATCGTCATTTTCACGAATAGTGATTGATGCTGCAGTTTTTAAACCACTAAAACTAAAATCAAGACCTGGTTTGTCGGTCATCGGGCGAGGAAAAATAAAGCGCTTCGCAACGCCTTGTTCGGCCATTTTAGCTAAGCGCGGACCTCCAGGGTAGTCAAGACCAAGTAACTTAGCCGTTTTATCAAAGGCTTCGCCTGCGGCATCATCAACTGACTCACCTAGTACTTCGTATTGTCCAATACCCGCTACTTTAACCATCATGGTATGGCCGCCCGATACAAGCAATGCAATAAACGGAAACTCAGGAATATTTTCTTCAAGCATCGGAGCAAGTAAATGCCCTTCCATATGATGAACAGCAACAGCTGGAATATCCCAACCGTATGCTAATGAACGACCAATAGAAGTACCTACCAATAATGCTCCAACTAAACCTGGGCCTGCAGTATAAGCAATGCCATCTAAGTCTTCTGGGCCGCAACCCGCTTGTGCAAAAGCTGCGTCTATAAGTGGTAGCGTTTTACGAACATGATCGCGCGATGCAAGTTCCGGTACTACACCGCCATAATCAGCGTGTACTTTTACCTGGCTGTATAATTGATGAGCTAACAAGCCTTTTTCGTCATCGTATATTGCAATACCTGTTTCATCACATGACGATTCAATGCCTAAAATTCGCACTGTACTTCTCCTGCCTTTAAAATTTCACTTCGCTGTTTTTATAACGTAAGGCCAATATTTGTTTGGCCATCTTCTAGGGCAAACTTTTTAAGTGCCTTCACGCTATCAGAGGTAATACGCCCCATATTTTCTACAAAATCAATTAGCTCACCTAATACTTCAATTTCGTATTGCATTAATGGATGTTCTCTAACTGCTGTGTTATCTGCAATCTCACCTTCAACCGTCATTTGATATTCAATAAAGCGGGCCACTGTTGCTTGAGATATTTTACTGACACTAATGAACTCTTGCTCATCTTGCGCCATTAAACCATGCATTAAGCTAAGTAAAGACGTTGCAGCATCAATAGCAGGGTAAGTACCAAACATATCAAAATCAGCAAGTTCAGGAACATTCGGTTCTATTTTTTCAACTTGTTTTTCGAGATCTATTTTACTTTTAGGCAGTAATATTTTTTCCCAACAAACATTAAGCGAATTACGAAGTAAGGTTTCATCACCAAACCCCGTTGCTTCGCTAAATAAACCGTAATTTGGCAGCATTCGCTCTATTAAAGCACTTGCTAAAACAGCTTTTTGTAAATAGTTAAGCTCTCTAATACGCTGAAAATTATTTGCTTTAGTCATTCTTTAACGTCTCACACGACCAACAAAAATCAAATGTTGATCCATTATGCTCATTACAGTTAGGGCATACCCAATCTGGAGCGGATTGTTTTACTTGTTGATAGTTTAACAATATTTGGCGCGCATGGCGCTCTTTTATCGCATAAACCTGCACACTAACTTGTGCTTGATCAAATGGAATTTCTCCCAATGCGCCTTGGAGCATCTCACCTTTTATTTTGCATTCAATCCCACTGGTTTGTATTAAACCTTTAATAATATTAGCTTCAAGGGTATTTTCGGCTTTATAAATTGTAACCCATTGAAAAGAGCTATCAGTTGAATTTTTATTATTAATATTTTGCAATATTCACCTCATTTATTTTGTGTTAACAATATCCTACGCTAAATTATTAGCATGCTGCACTTTTAAGGAATAAACATGACACTTACAACCCCGGGCTTACTTTTTCCGGCCATATCGCTGCTATTATTAGCCTATACAAACCGATTTTTAGTTTTAGCGCAATTAATTAGGGAGTTAAATGCGCGCGAAGGTGAATCTATCCGACCTGTTGTAGTCGCTCAAATCACTAACTTACGTAAACGAATAAACTTAATAAGAACAATGCAGGTATACGGCGTAGCCTCTTTTTTACTGTGTACATTTTCGATGTTTGCTTTATTTATTGAATTTAATACCACAGGGATTATTTTATTTGGCATTAGCTTAGCTTGCTTAAGTTTATCGTTATTAACGTCTTTATTCGAAATACATATTTCCTGTGATGCGATTGAAATAGAACTACAAAGCATTGAAAATAAACCATTAAGCAGCCGAATAAATAGAAATTTTGTAAAATAAACTCTTATAGATAAAACACCCTATTATTTGTCATAATCATGTTATATGTGCGCCCTATTTTGGGGCGTACTTTTTTATTAATTAGAACAATTAAATTCCAATCTCCTAACTAACCCACTGAGTTAAAATAACTTTGCCTAGATAGTAAATTGCAAAAATATAGACAAAACACAATAAACAACTAGTTATCAATTAAAAAAGTAATACTATTTGGTCGCTTTCCTCTTTAATTAATACTAAAAGGGGGGTATCCTGCTGGAAACATGTATGAACTTGCAAATATATTTCAATATAAAATTTTACTAAACTTTAGAATAAAAATTAATATATTTGATGTCCGCTGTATCTGCGACTTACTTATAAAAAGGGACTATAAAGTGAGATTTGAACAATTAGAGCAATTTGTAGCACTTGGAGTGTTACGTCACTTTAGACAAGCAGCTGAACAAACCCAAATCAGTACTTCAGCGCTAACGCGCAGCATTCAAACACTTGAAAATGAAATGGGATATGAGTTAGTAAAACGCTCAACACGTTCAGTTAAATTAACGCCAGAAGGCGAACTTTTTCTTGAATATGCTAAAACGACTCTATCGGAACTTGAGCTAACGAAAAAACGGATTTTTCAATCAGTAAACGGTAATGCTAACGAAAAGCTGGTTATTGGCTATACCAATAAGGCAAGCAGCATAGTACCTATTTCTTGTGGGCAGTTTTTAGCTCAATATCCACATATAAAAATTGAAATGCAATTACAAGATCAGCAAGAGCTAACACGTAAACTCCAACAAGGAGAAATAGACATAAGTGTATACTCTCAAGCGATTAATAGTATTGGCAGTGATATTCACCTACCTGATCAGCTTGTATTATTTGTTTCAAAAAATCACCCTCTTGCACATAAAAACGATATAAGTAAGCAAAACCTTGATAGCTATCCTATGTTTGGCTGCTTCTCTCAATCGAAACAAGTGCAAACCATGCTTAATGAAGCAATTGATTCTTTAAATAAATCATCAAGTATTAAAGTGGGCAGTATTGATCAAGTAATGGCTGGCGTAGTTAAATCAGATCACTTTGCTATTGCAAGCATTGAACATGCAAACACAATCGCAGAAAACCCTGAACTCGTGCAACTGAAAACAAATAAAGATTTAAACCACGAACAACTCGTTGTACAAACAAGCCAGCAAACCTCTATTACTGAACATGTAGAGCATTTACTATCGCTTATAAAGAAAGCGGGAGCTACATTTAGCTAATCCAATATTTTAAAAAGTGCGGCGTAATAAACAGTAGCTTTAAATCGCTTTTCGGCTACACTGTCGCACCTTTTTTAAACAGCTGATGTGGATGAACACACTTTTTGGTCCTGATGTCTATTTAGATGATATAGAACGTCAAGGATACACCGTAATTCATAACGCGCTTATTGCCGATTTAGTTAACGATTTAGTTGCAGATTGTCACCGTATAAACCCCCACTTTAGCCTTGCCGGTATTGGTCGATTAAATAACTTACAAATAGATAAAACTATTCGCACTGACAAAACCTATTGGTTTGACGGCAGCTCTCAAGCACAGCTTACGTATCAAGCAATAATGCAAAGTATAAAAACCACGTTAAATCGTAGCTTTTTTATGGGGCTATTTGATTACGAATGCCATTATGCAAAATATACACAGGGTGATTTTTACAAAAAACACTTAGATGCATTTAAAGGTCGATCTAATCGTGTATTTACAACGGTGCTTTATTTAAATACGCCAGAGCAAGGTGGCGAACTTGTTATATATAAACCTAAAAGTAAAGAAGTAGAAATAACCATTAAACCAACTGCTGGCACATTGGTTATGTTTGAAAGCGAACGTTTTGCTCATGAAGTGCTTCCTGCAGTTGACGAACGCTATTCTATTGCTGGATGGTTTAGAAAAAATGCCTCTATTAGCGGCATTATTGATCCACCCCGATAGCTCTAAATAGAGAATTTTAACAGCCTTTATTAAGGCTTTAAAATGCTATTGGGTATGAAAGTAATAACCCTATAAAGATAGCCAAGCCCACATAATGATTATTTAAAAATGCTTTAAAGCAGGCATCTCTTTCACGTTTATGAATAAGCGTTTGTTGATATGCCAATAAACCAGCTGCTACACTCAAACCAACGCCAAACGCGACACTTAAATGATTACTTATACCAATAAACGCAACCAGCGCTATAAATACAGCATTAAGTAAAAAGATTATGTGGCGGTCGAATTTACCAAATAAAATAGCGGTTGATTTTACCCCTATTTTTAAATCGTCATCTCTATCAACCATCGCATACATAGTGTCATAAGCGACTGTCCAGCAAGTGTTGGCTATAAATAATAACCATGCCTGCTGCGGTAATGCATTTATTGAAGCCATATAGGCCATTGGAATAGACCAACCAAATGCAGCCCCTAAAACAACTTGTGGTAATTGTGTATAGCGTTTCATAAAAGGGTAGCAAAAGGCTAAAGCCAAAGCACCAAAAGAAAGCAAAATAGTATTAACGCTAAGCATTAATACTAAAATAAACGCAATAACTATGAGTAGTAAAAATAGGCTAAGTGCCTCACCACTACTAACCCGCCCTGAAGCTAGCGGCCGCTGAGCTGTGCGTTTTACAGAGCCGTCTATTTTCCTATCTGCAAAATCATTAATTACACACCCTGCACTTCGCATAACAACAACGCCCAGCGTAAATATAATAAAGTTAAGTAAGCTCGGCATCCCACTATTAGCAAGCCATAAAGCCCAGTATGTTGGCCAAAGTAATAACAAGGTACCAATGGGCTTATCTATACGCATTAGCTGTATATAGTAAGAAATATGTTTTGGCTTTAAAGCGGCTAATTTCATGAGTATAAATATGCTCCTGGTAAAAACACTTCACACACTAAAAATTTATATTCTCGTAGCGAAAACACACTTCGACGACCGAGTAAGTTTTGTTTAGATAAATTTAATTGAGACACCAACTGCTGCAATGAATGCTCGCTGTTAAAACATGCTATTTCTATATCAGTACGCACTAATTGAGAGTCTTGAAAAATAACATCACCAAGAGGTCGATTTCCCATGTTAAGCAGAGGATTATGCGATTTATTTTGTCGTTTATTGTCGGGTAGCCAACTTTGTGCGTAGACCATTGGCTTATCATCACATAACAAAATCACTTCTCTATTTAGTGCCGATACTGCTGTGCAACTAAGTAATTTTTGTTGCTCAATCGATAAATCAAACGTTTGCTCACTAAGTACTTTTACAGAGAAGTTTTGCGATCGACTTTTTAATTTAGCCGTTAATGAATGAGGCTCAAATAGCCAATCACGCTCAGTCGCTGTTAAGCCGCTTACTTGTGAAGTATGTTGCCAGTTGGCAGACAAAGAAATAGGGAAAGTAGTCACAATTGCTCAATTAAATAAAAACCGGAGCAATAATAACATTGCCAATGCATTTGAAAAAGTGATGATTTACTGCCATAAATAACTAAGATAAATAACTGCTTGGCGCTGTTTATTACACACCATTGGGTATAAACTATTTACAACAGGTTTTTAGAAACGCTTTAAATATGAAAAAAATAGTATACGCAGGTCTTTTTACATTCTTTGTAAGCGTTATAAGCTTTACAGCTCGAGCTGAATCCACAGTGGGTTATTTTGGTTTTGAGCCAGATATAATTACTAACTATATTGGTCCATCAAGTAAAAAAATGGGCTATGTGCGCGTAACTATAGATTTAATGCTTAATGACACTTCAGATATTGCAATAGTAGAGCACCACACCCCTTTACTGCGCGATGCCTTAGTAGAAATATTTTCAAAAGAGTCTGAAGAGAAAATAAAATCACTTACTGGTCGAGAAGAAATACGTGCAAAGTGCGCCGAAAAACTAAAAAGCCTGTTAAAAGAAGAAACAGGACAAGAGATCATCCGTGAAGTCTTGTTCACTAAATATTTATATCATTAGTATTTAACGGTTAACGATTTGCGTTAAATATTTTGGCGGTATAGGCAAAAGCCATACCGCTAACTAATCCACCTAAGTGCGCCCAATTAGCCATGCCAACAAATAATACATCTGCAAAACCTAGCACCAGCCAAATCAACATAAAACCAACAATAGCCGTACTAACTAGCGCAGGTTTATTAGGGTTTAAAAAACTATGAATCCAACAAAAACCTAGTAACCCATACACCACACCGCTTAGGCCGCCAAAATTCGGGCCAACCATTAAATATTGTGCCCAATTACTAATAAGTGCAGTCACTAAAAACAAGCCTATTAAGCTTAGTTTTCCGCATTGTTTTTCGATATTGTCACCAAGCGACATCCACCAAATTAAATTAAACACTATATGCATCGCGCTAAAATGTACGAGGGCGGGCGTTAACCAACTTAAAGGCTGCGTAGGTTTAAACTGCATCATGGTGTAAATGGTCTCAAAACCACCTAGTAAAAAAGCAAAATAAATTATAACGCTTACAATACTTACAGTTTGATTTAACCAGCTGAGCGCTTTAAATCGCGCCATAAGATTAAGTGATTGCCCTTGATATTTAAGCGGCGACTGTGTGCTGCCTACATCCCAAGATGCTTGCTGGTATTTTTCATGATTAGGATTTTGTGTAAACTCAACCCATAAAGGCTGAACTTGATGAAAGTCCTCCTCAGCCACACTAATGACGACATTACTACCATCTGCTGAGTGTACCTTTGCATCTAGGCCTTGGCTTTTTAAATAGTCTATAAAGCCCTGTGCTGCGCGCGGGTTATTTAAACTACCAAGCTCTATCATCGCTCTACTTTCTCGCTGTAAGCCGCTTCCCAAGCAGTAAAGCCCCCATCCATGCTGTAAACATCTTCAAAACCTTGCTCAACTAAATAACTAGCAGCGCCTTGAGAGCTCATACCGTGATAACACACAATAATAATTGGTTGATCGAATTCTTTTTCCATCATAAATTGTGCAATATTACCGTTAGAAAGTGCTTCTGAGCCTGGAATACGACCAGCTTGATACGAATTTGGATCGCGAATATCTGCAATTACAACGTCTTCTTTATCTAGAAGTTCTAACGTTTGCGCTATAGAAATGTGTTTAAATGCCATTGAAGTCTCTTTAATTAATAGTATAAAAAAGGCGGCTAAAGCCGCCCTTCTTGTAATTTAGTTAGGAACTAATCCCAGTTTAAAATTACTTTACCTGACTGACCTGAAATCATCATATCAAAGCCAGCTTGGAAGTCATCCACAGAATACTGATGTGTAATGATTGGGTTCAAATCAAGACCAGATTGAATCAAGCTTGCCATTTTGTACCACGTTTCGAACATTTCGCGACCGTAAATACCTTTAATCACTAAACCTTTAAAAATAACTTGGTTCCAATCAACCGCCATATCAGATGGTGGAATACCTAGCATGGCAATTTTACCGCCGTGGTTCATGTTATTAAGCATTGAATTAAAAGCGCTTGGCACACCTGACATCTCAAGACCAATATCAAAGCCCTCTGTCATACCTAAGTCTTTTATTACATCTTCAAGCTTTTCGCTTGCCACGTTTACCGCGCGAGATGCACCCATTTTGCGGGCTAAGTCTAGACGATATTCGTTTACGTCGGTAATTACAACGTGACGAGCTCCAACATGTTTTGCTACAGCTGCTGCCATAATACCAATTGGGCCTGCACCAGTAATAAGCACATCTTCGCCAACTAAGTCGAACGATAATGCGGTATGAACTGCATTGCCAAACGGGTCAAAAATAGAAGCCAGTTCGTCAGAAATGTTATCTGGAATTTTAAATGCATTAAATGCAGGAATAACTAAATACTCTGCAAATGCACCTTCACGGTTTACACCTACGCCTGTTGTATTTCGGCATAAATGTACACGCCCAGCACGACAGTTACGACAATGCCCACATGTAATATGACCTTCACCCGATACGCGATCGCCTACTTTAAAGCCACGAACTTCCTGGCCCATATCAACGACTTCACCAACATATTCGTGACCAACAACCATAGGAGTAGGAATCGTTTTACTTGCCCATTCATCCCATTTGTAAATATGTACGTCGGTACCACAAATAGCTGTTTTACGAATTTTAATTAGTAAGTCGTTATGACCCACTTCTGGCTTTGGTGCATCTGTCATCCAAATGCCCGGTTCTGCTTTTAATTTAGATAATGCTTTCATAATTCACACTCAACTAAAAAACCGAAGCAAGGCTTCGGTTTAAAATAAAATTAAATAACGCCCATTTCTTTACCAATACGGGTAAATGCATCAATAGCAATATCGAGTTGCTCAATGCTATGCGCCGCTGAAATTTGTGTACGAATGCGGGCTTGCCCTTTTGGTACTACTGGGAATGAAAAACCGGTTACGTAAATACCTTCAACAAGTAACTTATCAGCCATTAACGAGGCTACTTTTGCATCTCCCAGCATTACTGGAATAATTGCATGATCTTTACCTGCACACGTAAAACCAGCAGCTTCCATTTGCTCACGGAAATATTTAGCATTTGACCAAAGTTTAGCGCGAAGCTCACCGCCATTTTCTAGCATTTCAAGTACTTTAATTGATGCAGTAACAATTGAAGGCGCTAATGAGTTTGAGAACAAGTATGGGCGCGAACGTTGGCGTAACCATTCAACAATTTCTTTTTTACCTGAAGTATAACCACCTGAAGCGCCGCCTAGCGCTTTGCCTAATGTGCCGGTAATAATATCTACACGGTCTAATACATTACAGTACTCAGGTGTACCTTTACCGTTTTCGCCAACAAAGCCAACAGCATGAGAGTCATCAACCATTACAAGTGCATCGTATTTATCAGCTAGGTCGCACACAGCTTCTAAATTACAAATAACGCCGTCCATAGAAAACACGCCATCAGTAGCTATTAGTTTCGTTTTAACGCCGGCTTCATCGGCAGCAATAAGCTGCTTTTCAAGATCAGCCATGTCGTTATTTGCATAACGAAAACGCTTAGCTTTACACAAACGTACACCATCAATAATTGATGCATGGTTTAATGAATCAGAAATAATAGCGTCTTCTGCGCCTAAAATGGTTTCAAACAAGCCTGTGTTTGCATCAAAACATGAAGAATATAAAATCGTATCTTCTGTTTCTAAAAACTCACTGATTTTTTTCTCTAGTGTTTTATGAATATCTTGCGTACCACAAATAAAACGAACAGACGCAACACCAAAACCATGATTATTTAAACCGTTTTGCGCAGCTTCAATTAGCTCTGGGCTATTAGCTAAACCTAAGTAGTTATTAGCACAAAAGTTGATTACTTTACCTGACGCAACTTCGATTTGAGCTTGCTGCTGAGATTTAATAATACGTTCGCTTTTATACAAACCTTCGGTTTTTACGTCTTCAATTTGCTGTTGTAGCTGGCTAAAAAAAGCAGATGCTCTCATCTAGGTTCTCCATTTATTTGAACGGGTAAACAACCACATTTAAGCGACTGTTTATTATGGGGGGTATTGTAAAAGTTTAATGGGAAAAATGCACGGTTTGCAGTTCGTCGTAAACACCCTAGACTGGAAGTAATTCCTGCCAGTTTACAGGCTAATCTGTTTAGTTTATTTATGTCTTTAAAAGTGCAGGTAAACTGTTTATAGAATCGATAATTAAATCAGCCTCTTGCTTAGCACTTTCATCAAAGCTTTGACCCGAACGCACTAAAACGCGGGTCGTAATGCCCGCTTTTTTCGCAGCCTGCATATCACTGAGTTTGTCGCCCACCATAATGCTGCAAGCAGGGTCGATGTTATGCTTTTGTATGCCTTGTAATAACATACCTGGCGCAGGCTTTCTGCAACTGCACTCTTTCAAATATTCAGGGTGCGCTTTTTTAGGGTGATGAGGGCAAAAGTACACATCGGTAACTTCAATGCTGCGGGCACTAAATTGGCCTTTCATCCAGTCGGTCAGTGCTAAAAAATCAGCTTCGGTGTAATAACCTCGACCAATTCCAGATTGATTAGTGACGATTATGATTTTATAGCCCGCATCATAAAATGCTTTACAAGTACTAAAAACACCTTCAATAAATTCAAATTTATCGCTTTGATACACATAACCATGATCAACGTTTACCACGCCATCTCGGTCTAAAAAAAGCGCTTTATTTTTTTGTTGTGCATTCATTACAAAGACTCTTTTTGTACAACATGGTCAAACATCGCTTTTACATCATCAACTGTAATTTGGCTCATTAAATCATCGCCTTTTACACGCGTACCCCACGAGACTTGATCAGCCGTTTTACCTGTTTGCTTAAGCAAATTTTGGTGATAAACCTCAACCACGTAATCTTGATATAAGTAAGGGCCTGTTCGTGCTGGGTTTGAATGTGCATATAAACCAATAACCGGCGTACCAACAGTTACCGCCATATGTGCAGGGCCTGTATCGGGCGCAAGCACTAAACTGCCACGCTTTAACACGCACAACAACTCTTTGAGCTTAGTTTTGCCCACTAAATTTAAAATAGGTGTTTTGCTATACTCAACAATGCTATTTGCTAGGTTAATTTCAAGTTCTGTTGGACCTCCCGTCAATACAACTTTAAAGCCTTGCTCGCTTGCATAATCAGCCAATGCTGCATAACGATCAGCGAGCCAATTACGCTGTGCTTTACTTGCTGCTGGCGATATTACTAATAGTTTATTAGTTAGGTATTCTGGTGTTAGTAGTTCATCGGCAACCGCTTGGTCTTGCTCTGTATATGGCATGTTCCACTTTGGTTTATAATCAGCTACACCAATGGCTTTTGCAAAACCTTTAAAGCCCTCAAGCACATGCGCCTGAGCTTGTGGGGCTATTCGTTTATTAATAAATAAGCTGTGCAATTCTTTTGAACGCGCCCAATCAAAGCCTATTTTTACTTTTGCCGGAATGCAACGAGCAACAAATCCGGCCCTTAATGCGACTTGCATATTAAGTAGCACATCAAATTTTTGACCTTTAAAGCGTTGCTTTAAGCTTTTAAGCGCTGCTTTGCCTTGTTTTTTATCAAATACCACCAGCTCAACACCCGGTAAATCGGCAAGTAGCATGGCTTCTATTTTGCCAATAACCCACGTAATTTTTGCATTAGGGTGTGCTTTTTGAATAGCTTGTACAGCACTCACACCATGACATATGTCACCAATGGCTGAGAGTCTTAATATACAAATAGATGAATAATTAGGAGCTTGAGTCACGCATTCCCTTAGGCATTAAATACAAAAGCCGATCTTAAATTATAATCACGCTATTGCAAGCACTTATCCTGCGCTTTAAAACGCGCTAATATAGACACATTATTTAGTAATTACACAGAGCTATGTTTAAACAACACGTGCAAGGCAACCACACTGTATTAAGCCACCCTAAATACACAAGCCAAATTACCCTCGATTGGTTTGATGCAAATTATTGGCAACAACAAAATAAAATTGTGGGCGCTAAAAAAGGTCGAGCAACTGCGTGGTTTTTTAAGCAAGACGAATTAACAGCCGTACTTAGGCATTATTGGCGCGGTGGCTTAGTGGGTAAATTGCTAAGCGATCAGTATTTATACCCTGGGCTTGAACAAACCCGTGTGTATAAAGAGTTTAGCTTAATGAGTAAACTTATAGAGCTTGGTTTAAACGTACCAACCCCTATTGCAGCTAAAGTAACCCGCAGCGGATTAATTTATCGTGGTGATATTATTACAGAAGCTGTTAAAGGCGCTAAAAGTGTACTCGACATATTAATTGAACGCTCATTGACTGAAGATGAGTTAGAACGCATTGCGAAAACAATCGCGCTATTTCATTCAAAAGGTGTGTATCACGCCGATTTAAACATTAATAACATTTTATTTAATGATATTAGTGATGTGTATATTATCGACTTTGATAGAGGTGAAATAAAAACACCTAATCTGCAGTGGCAACAAAGTAATCTGGCACGTCTTGAGCGCTCATTTTTAAAAGAGCAAGGTCGAAACAAGCCATTCAATTGGCAAGCGAGTGACTGGCAAACTCTGCATAGCAACTACCTCAAAGCGCTCGCTATTATAAGTTAACCTAATATAAGTTAACTTATATAAATTAACTTAGTTAGCCAATGCTAAATACTGCTGAGCAACCTTCTCTGCCTGTACTTGTTTTAGAATATCTGCGTTTTCTACATTTGGTTTATCTGCTAATACCTGCTTAACGGCATTGGCTAATGCTACACTTTGTCCAGCGGGTACTAAATATTTACTCAGCTCGCCTGTTAATATCTCGCTTGGACCAAATGTACAATTAGTGCTAATTACCGGAGTACCCACCGCTAAAGCCTCTATTAATACCGTTGGAAGCCCTTCAAAATCAGAACTCAACACTAAAGCCTCAGCCTGCTTAATCCAGTTGTACGGGTTTTGTTGAAATCCAGGCACTACTAACTGTTTTTCTATGCCATATTGCCGTGCAAGCTTTAACGCTTTTGCAGGTTTATTACATAAAAGGACTAGCTTGTATTTTTTATCAAGCTTTGCAAATGCTGCAAACAATATATCGTGGCGTTTTTGTTTGGCGAGTCTTCCTACATGAATTAAGTAGGGCTCATTTGGGATATTGTTATTTTGCTCATTTGCTTGTTGGTTTATTTTTTCAAAATCGAACGGGTTATAAATAGTCGCAATTGCACTTGGGTTAATTAAATCCCCTTGTGTTATTTCTTTTTCAACACCCTTTGATACGCAAATAAGTGATTTACCATTTAAATTTTGCTTACTCTTTTTAAGATATAAGTATGAAAATGGACCTAACTTTTTTTGACGTGCAAGTTCTGCGTTAACGGAGTTATGAATAACAAAGTGAACATTTTTGATATTACTTTTTGAGAGTAAATTATTACTTCTATCAAGATTAGAAAGTACTAAATCAATATCACCTATCTCGCTCTGTTTTTTTTCAAACCACGCTTCTAGTTTCAATACACTATTTTTACGTTGCCAAAACCGATCAACTTTTGATGCTCTATGTGCGAATAAGCTCTCAACGTTAAGTACTTTAGGTATGCTGTATTCGATAGAATTAGCAAGAGACAGAATAGTGATTCTGTGCTGTAACTTGGCCATTTCCTCAGCAAGGGTAAGCATTACTTTTTCAGCACCACCACCCACTAGGGAATCAATTACAATCACTATATTCATTAGCGATCCCCTATAAGCATATTTTTTATGCCATTAGTGATCACATCGAAGCTATGTGTATTATCAAGTTGGCTATATTTAGCAACGAATTCATTATAGAAAGGCTCGCTAATAACCTGAGCTATTTTCGTAGTGATTTCATCAATATCAAGATTTGCTTTTATGACAACACCTGCATTAACACAATGATCCAAACGTGTATTTTGATCTTTTGAGATAGCACATGCCACAACGGGGGTTTGAACTGCAATTGCTTGCAGTAAGGTATCTCCACCGCTAAGTAATGCGATTTTAGCTTGGCTCATTAATGCCAAAAAATCAGTACTTTGCAGACTTGCTAAACAAGTAACCTCATCACTCTCAGGAATGGCTTTCTTATAATTGGGACCAAACACAACAACTGCTTTTAAACCAGTGTGCTTAGTAATTTTAAGCGCGGCTTTAAAGTAAACATCAGCGCAATTAAGGTTATTTAATACATGTCCGCCTGAGCCAGCATTAACAATAAAATAGCCTTCAGGTACTAAGTTATAGCGATTTAAAACATCACGTTTTTGCGCGCAAGAGGCAAATGTAACAAAAGGACCTACATTGCGAGGATGTGCCAAGGGAAACATGTCTAACTTCGTACTTTCAGACCATGTAAGTGGCTCAATACAATAATCAGGCTGTACAACCCAATGTGTATCAATTAAATTAATTCTGTTAAGTTTTAAGCCTTTAGCACGTTTTTTTGCATGCTGAGAAATGAATATAACTTTAGCGCCTACCTTTTTAGCCGCCTTCATATGCCCTGCACGTCCTGCACAATCAAAAACAACGACATCAGGTTTAAATTGCTCTATAAAGTCGCAAACAGAATCAAGCTCTTTAGTCGCTGAGTGTTCGAGTAGTGTGGCTTCAAAAGGACAATCTTTTGCGTAGCTTGTATGCTTATTTAATATAAAGTGAATATCGAGAGAATCTGCAAGTTCTGCCTTTAAACTTTGAGCCAACAACAACGAGCGCATATATTCACCAATGCCTTCTGGTGATGATACTGGAATAAATAAAAGTCGTTTGTTGCTCATTGCATTCTCAATGCCCTATTTGAGCTCCAGTATATCAATCAGATACTTATTACGATAGCTAGGTTACATTTTAATATATTAAATTAACTCTATAAATTTGATTATTTACTGCAATAGCAGACTTGGATTGATAAACTTAGCCGCAATCTTAATCACAAGGATCTGAACTTTGCGAAACAGAATTTTTCTACTTTCTACTCTTTTTTGCGCTATGAGCGCATCAGTTAATGCTGAACCATGGGTAAAACCCGATGATTATGGTCTAAGAGCTGATATTCAACAATTAGCTGATGCCGGTGTTATTTTAGCTCCTGTAACTACCTATCCGCTTATGTGGAAAAGTTTTATAAGCGATGTGGAAAGCATGCCGCTGGAGCAATTATCTCCAAGCTTACAAGATGCTTTACTTCGCGTTAAACATCGATATAAATCAGAAAATAGTAGCTCACATAGTCTTCAATTATCAGCTTTTGCAGCCACAGATCCAATCATAGCAACAAGCTTTGGTGCAACAAATACTCAAGAAACAGAGCTCTCAGCAGCTTACGCTTATTTAGGCGATAACTTTGCAGCTAAAGTAGCCGTAAATTATAGAAAAGATGGTAAAAAATGTTTAGTTGATGGAAAAACGACTGACGATATAGCTACCGATGAGCAAGCTTTAACCGATTGTAACGATACCTCACTTGACGATAGTTACTTAGCTTACCGTTTAGGCAACTGGATTTTTAGAGCCGGTGCTGTTGAACAATTTTGGGGACCTGGTGTTGATAACAGCTTAATTATGTCTGGTAATGCGAAACCTTTACCTGCACTAAGTGTAACCAGAGAAAAAAGTACTGCTTTTGAAACACCATGGTTAAGCTGGATTGGTCAATGGGGCTTTACCGCACAAATGGCTAAACTTGAATCTACACGTGTAATTCCTGATGCTTTACTTTGGAGTACTCGTGTTAATTTTCGCCCTATTCAGCAGCTAGAAATTGCACTTAGTTGGTCTGCACAGTGGGCTGGTGACGGTCAACCGGGTTCTGCAGGTGATTTTATTGATGTTATAACTGGCCAAACAACTTGCACTAATGGAAATGACAGCTGTGACAGTCAATTTGAGTCAAAAATAGGTAATCAGTTAGCGGGGATTGATATTCGCTGGTCAGGTACTTTATTTAACCAGCCCTATGCTATTTACGGCAGCACAATAGGCGAAGACGCAAGTTCTCAATTTAAGCCCTCCGACAGAGCATACCTTTTTGGTATTCAAACAAACCAACGCCTATATGATCTAAACATTTTAATCAACGCAGAGTATATTGACACAGGTGTCACATGCACTGAACTTTTAACTCGTCAAAACTGTTACTACGAGCACATAGACTACAAATCAGGATATCGCTACCACGGTCGCAATATTGGCTCAACCTTTGATAACGATACGCAATCGTTAGTGTTCACGATTTTAGGTCAGCTTTCTAACGGCGATGATTGGCAAGTGAAACTACGGAGTGTTGATTATAACAGTGATAATACTGACCGCTATGGAAACAATCCAGACTTAGGTAACACTATTACTAAAACAGGCTTTAATAGTAAGCAATTAGAGCTTCGTTATAGAATGCTTTCGATGGGAGGGCGAGTCACTTTAGGTGCTTTTGCATCTAACAATGACGGCGCTGAAAACGATACATCAGCATTTGCCAAGTATGAATTAAATTTTTAGTAAGTTACTTTATTAAAAATAAAAAGGGATGAAAACACTGTTTTCATCCCTTTTTTGTATTTTTAGTAACTTAAATCAGTAATTATACCAATTGCATTAAATTAGTGTTCTATTATAGCGATAAGAAAATAGCTCAATAATAAGGCTAAAATTATGATACATAGTTGTTCTATATAAATAATTTTTAACGTAGTTAGTTAGTTATTTAATACGCTAGAATGATCATGTTTTTAATAAAATTGGTATTACTGTTTAATTTTACTTATTACTTTTGATGTTGAGCACCCATCTAAAAATTCAAGCACTTCAACTTTTCCGCCATGGCGAAGTACATGCTCAGCACCCGCTATTTGCTCTACGGTGTAGTCGCCACCCTTAACTAAAATATCAGGGCTTATTTGCTCAATTAATTTAGCGGGAGTATCGTTTTCATCTAAACTGCCAAACGGAATAACCCAATCAACTGATGAAAGTGCGCTAAGTACCATTGCACGTTCATCTAATGGGTTAATAGGACGATCTGCCCCTTTTAAACGCGTAATAGATTCGTCATTATTTAATCCAACAACGAGTCTATCGCCTCGCGCTTTAGCTTGTGCTAAATAACGCACATGCCCAGCATGTAAAATATCAAAGCAGCCATTAGTAAATACAATGGTTTCACCGTTTTGTTTTGCAAATTCAATATGCTGAAGTACATCATCAAATGGTGTTTGGTAATGCTCACCAGTAGTATGTAAATACTGACCAAGCTTACGACTTAACTCTTCTGGCGAAACTGTAGCTGCACCAAATTTACTAACCGCTATACCTGCCGCTAAATTAGCAATTTCGACAGCATCTTTGGGTTCCATGCCCGCACCAAGCATAACGGCCAATGTAGCTATAACCGTATCACCAGCCCCAGTCACATCACTTACTTCAAGTTCTTGTGCTGCAAAATCAAATTTTTCATCTGCATTAATTAACGACATACCTTGCTCAGAACGCGTAAGCAACATGGCTTTAATGCCATTTTTGCTAATTAAATCACGTGCACTTGCAGCTAAAGCTTCTTCTGAATCGGTTTGACCACCCGCTAACTTAAACTCATGTAAATTAGGCGTAATGTAATCAGCACCTTCATATAAATGTAAATCTGGCGATTTAGGGTCGATTAAAACCGTTTTTCCGGCGCCCTTAGCAAGGCTTACCATCTCTTTAATTAAGCTTAAAGATCCTTTGCTGTAATCAGAGAACACTATAAAATCGTATTCATCAAGTACAAGCTCTAAACGGTTTAATAAAAGTTGGCTGTGTTGCTCGGTAAATGTTTCTTCTAAATCAAGACGAACGAGTTGTTGGTGGCGGCTAATAACACGCATTTTTGAAATAGTCGGTAAATCACATACACTGACTAATTGTGAACTTATTTTTTCGCCTTTTAGAATAGTCTCTAAAATCTGCCCGCTTTCATCTTCACCAATTAAGCCCAGTAAGCCAACTTTTGCATCTAACCGCGCTATATTTTTTGCAACGTTAGCTGCGCCGCCCGCTTTGTCTTCAAATTTACTTACTTTAACAACAGGTACTGGCGCTTCAGGCGAAATTCGACCTGTATCACCATACCAATAACGGTCTAGCATTACGTCGCCAACAACTAATATTCGTGCCGCTGATAAGTTTTTTAATAACGATAAATCCATTACTGCTGCTCCGCAACAACCATATCCATGGCTTCACATAACCAGTGACCTATAAACATGTGAGCTTCTTGGATACGTGCTGTTTCGTCGTTTTTTATAATGATAGGTAACTTAGCAATATCTTTTACTTTACCGCCATCACGCCCTGTTAATGCCACTGTAAAAGCGCCTAGTTTATTTGCAGCTTCTAATGCTAAGTTAATATTATTACTAGTACCTGATGTGGTTAAACCTATTACTAAATCTTCTGGCTTACATAGCGCTTGAACTTGGCGTTCAAACACCGTATCAAAGTGATAATCGTTGCTGTGTGCTGTTAAAATTGATGTATCTGTAGTCAATGCCATAGAGGCAAGCGGACCACGTTCTAATTTGTAACGCACTACAAATTCTGCTGCTAAATGCTGCGCATCGGCTGCACTACCGCCGTTACCAAACCAAACAATCTTGCCACCAGCTTGTAATGCACTGTGGCATGCTTCTAACAGTTGCATAGATTCTTGATGATAAGCTTCCATCGTTTCAAATAATGCTTGATGACGGTTTAATGTTTCAACGTAGCTAGTTGCCACTGAATCGATAATTGACATGAAAAATTCCTCTAGGAACTGAAATAGCAGGGAAAAATTAAATCCATTATTCCATAATTTTATTTAATTGTGTGCATTTTATCGGGTTATAACTGAACCCAGACCATATTTTATTGTGAGTATGTTTAGAAAACGGCTATTTCACGGTAAACTAACGCCACCTCCCTTTAAGAAAGATCAGTATGGCACGCATTTTTTACTCTCTAGCATTAATTTTTATTAGCCCACTGATTGTATTTTATCTCTATATTTTACGAGGTAAAAAAAACCAAGGTTATCGTGCACACTTTAAAGAGCGCTTTGGGTTTGTCAGTAAGTCTTTATTTACGACTAAAACCAAACCTTTAGTTTTTCATTGTGCTTCTGTTGGTGAGGTACTTGCCGCAACGCCGCTTATTAAAGCTCTTCAAAAAGCGCATCCAAATTTAAATATACTTATAACCTGTAATACTCCAACAGGCAGAGAGCAAATACTTAACCAGTTTAAAAATACTGTGGCGTGTAGCTACTTACCAATCGATTTTCCGTTTGCGACAGCCCGATTTTTAAAGCGTATAAAGCCACAAGCATTATGTATTTTAGAAACAGAGCTATGGCCAAATTTAATGGCGATAAGTCACAAAAAAAATATACCGGTACTTGTTATCAATGCAAGACTCTCTGAAAAGTCACAGCAAGGCTATCAAAAGGTCGCTAAATTAACGCATATTATTATGCGCTCAATTACAGTACTTGCGAGTCATAACAAGGCAGATGCGGAGCGTTTTATAGAGCTTGGTCTCGAAACTTCAAAAAGCCATGTAACAGGCTCTATAAAATTTGATATAACACCAAGTGACGAGCAATTAGCTGAAGCACTCAACCTTAAACAGCTTTATAACAGTAATGAAGACAATAACGATGAACGCTTTGTATGGGTGGCAGGCTCAACACATCCTGTAGAACATGAATTAGTATTGGCAGCTCACCAACAGTTACTAAAAAAGCAACCTAATGCATTACTTATAATTGCCCCGCGCCATCCAGAGCAATTTGATAAAGTAGCTGAGCTTTTAACACAAAGCCCACTTAGTTTTAGCCGTCGTAGCCAAAATAACTACAACAATGAACAAGTACTCCTTGCTGATACGCTTGGTGAATTACAGTGTTTATATGGCGCTGCAAATGTGAGCTTTATTGGTGGCAGCTTAATACGTAGAGGTGGGCATAACCCATTAGAATCAGCTGCGTTTTCAGTAGGTGTAATAACAGGTCCACACACATACAATTTTGATCATGTTTATCCCGAGCTAATAAAGCTTAAAGGCGCTGTAGTGGTTGATAGCAACAACGAACTAGCAAAGCAGCTCATAACGTTTAGCCAAAACACAAAAGCGTGCCAAACCTTAGGTATTAAAGCTGCGCAATGCGTAGCTAAAAACCAAGGTGCAATACAAAAAACACTTACCATTATTAATCAATATTTAGAGCCAAAACCGTGACCAACATAGCTATAAGCCAAACCCGCGAATGGGTGTCATCTGTTATTGTTAAATATAACTTTTGCCCGTTTGCACGCAAAGAAGTAGAAAATAACTGTATTCATTACATCGTAAGTCCAGCAGCAAGTATGGATGATGCTGTAATGGATATGCTTGAGCAATGTGTTGAGCTTGACCGTGAACCAAAGCGCGAAACAACCCTTATCATGTTTGACAACGGCTTTAGTGACTTTGAAGACTTTTTAGACTTGGTCGATTTAGCTAATGCACTTTTAGTCGCGCAAGGCTTTGAAGGTAAGTATCAAATCGCTAATTTTCATCCTGACTACGTATTTGCCGACAGTGATGAAACTGATGCTGCAAACTACACAAATAGAGCGCCTTTTCCTACTCTGCATTTAATTCGCGAAGCAAGCATGAGCGAAGCACTTGATAGTTATAACGAGCCTGAATCTATTCCTGAGCATAATATAAACCTAGCAAGGCGTAAGGGTATTGATTTTTGGCAGCAGTTACTCGAAGGCTGTAAAAAACCGAGCGCTTAAACGCTCGGTTTTATTTTGGTTCGTGCAAAACTTTGTGCAAAACTTTTTACAAAACAAGGCAATAACTAACGCTTATTTTTTAACCCAGTTACCATTTACTTCAACGTAATGACCACTTTGGGTTTTTTCAATTGTTTTAGCGGCAGCAAGCGCTTCTACTTGTGAAAGTGACAAGTTATTCTTTTTAGCCAGCTTTAAGTACTGCGCTTTACGCTTTGCATTTATGTCATCAACAACGGCTTTTGCTTCTGCGTTTTGTACAACAAGCCCTAAATAACCAGAGCTATCTTCACCTACAAAACCTTGGTTTTTAGCATCATCAAGGCTAATAGCCCACACAGAGAACGACATACATACTGCACTAACTAAGGTAATAATATTTAATTTTTTCTTCGTATTCATGTTTTAGCTCCTTAAAATAACTCACTGTCGTCACTAAACAAACTGTCGAGTTCTTTATCTACTTTTACGCGAATTTCGTGATCGACCTTCACATTTAAATTTATAGTAATGGGCTCTTTAGCAGACACCTCAACACGGTGCGTGCAAGCACTTAGTGCACTAATAGCACTCAGCGCGAGCAGTACTTTTATCAATAACGACTGTCTCATTATTAGTTTCCTTTTTGTGAGTATTGTTGCTCAACTTTTTGTGTAATTTCGTCACTTAAACGTAGTGCGCGTAAAAGTGTAAATACGTTTTCTTCGTGGTTATAATTAAAGTTAACCTGCTGCTGCTCTGCTTTATTATAGCCTTGCAAATTAACCCCTAGTTTTAACCAACCATCATTTTTTAGTGCCACACTGCTATTAAGTTTTTGAATATCTAAATTAGTTAATAGCCCTAACACAGGTTGTAACTCTTGCTGTTGCTGCATTACTGAATCAAAAGCGGCATTATTGGTAATTTTTAAATTACCTGTTCCTTGGCTAAATAAGCTACCGTCAATTATCTCAATTTTTCCACTATCAAAGTGAACAGGTAAAGACCCCGCCAAGCGTCCCGTTAATACAATGCCCGACTTATCGTCGAGTGTAACAAGTTTACTTGCATCAATATTTTCAAACTTAACATTAGCAACTTGGTTTGGCTTCCCTACTGTGTAGCTATCTAGCGAGAACTCGCCACCAAACACACTTCCTTTTAAATCATTTATAAGCGCGGTATTGTTATTAACTTGCCATTGCCCTTCAATCGCTTTAACTACAGCACCCGCTCTAAACTCATTTAAATTAAAGGTAGTTGGTTTTACATTAAGCTTACCTGAATTATATTCCCCGCTAAATACACTGTTTAAATCACTCGCAAGGTAATCGTTATACAGTGCACTTGTATGACTAATCCCCATATTGAACAGTGCATTTTGTAAGTTTATATCGCCACTAATATAGCCATTAAATTCGCCCTCTGTTAGTTGTGCAAGTGGCTCAAATTGCCTAATAAGCGCATTTAACAGCAGCGTACTTTGTTCAGGAATAATGACTTCAAACGGATGAGCTTGCGACGACATATGATGATTTACAACTAACTCAACATCGTTTATAAATGCGTGATGCGTAGCTTTTAGTGCACGGCTTTGTAGCCCCGTAGACTCTACTTTTATATTATTAAGTTTTATGTCGGGGCTATTAACAGCCTTTATATTCGTTTTTGCTGTTAGATCAGCAAATAACTCACCTACGCCTAAATTAGCATTTGCTGTTAATGTGTTACTTATATCTGTGACTTTAAATTCTTTATATTCCGCACTTTTTAATTGCTGCGTTAACACTACCTCTGCGTTTAACTGTTTATCCATTTTTGCAGTTAAATCACCTTGATATTGCACTGCACTCATATCAAACGCATCTACACTATTAAGCGTTAATTTAGCATTTATAAGCCCAATTGGTTTTGAGTCTATAAACTCACTTATATTAAAGTGACCACTGAGGCTAAGCCCATTCGCTGTTGCAGGGACAAACTCAGGCAAACTTTCAAGTATAACGGCGTAATCGCCTTTAATCACAGCGCCAGATAACTGAGCATTAACGCTAATATTATTTATATCGGGTGTATTTATTTGAGCTGATAAATTTGTCTGTAAGTACTCAAGTGGAGATGTAATATTTAGTGTTGTATCTGTTATTAAAATATCAAATTGCTTATCGCTTTCACTCATCAAATTAATTACAGGTACACTCAACTTACTAGCCTCTAAGCTAATTGATTGAGGGAGTTTAAGTTGCCAATTTAAAGGAACTTGTTTGCTAATAAAGCCTGCATATTCACTCGGTGGTATTAACTCAGTACAGCTTGGTGTTAAATTAATTTTGTTATTAAGCAAATCGGTATTAAACATTAACGCTTGGCTATTTAAATTAAAATGAGTCGTCAATTTACCAGTGGTTAATACGTTAACTTTGCACTGCTCATAAGTGTGAGCAAGCTGGGAACTAATATCACCATTTAACTCAAGTTCTATACCATCAAAGCTAAACGCTTGCTGAGTATTAAAGTTAAAATCTGCGATTAATGTATTTTTAGTGTTTATAACTTGCTTTAAAAAAGTGTCATTAATTTCAAACTGACCACTTACTTTATTAGCAGTCAAAATTGCGCTCGCGTTTATATCACCCGTGACATTAAATTTATTTAGTTCTGGTTCTAATATGCTTATTTTAAGTGGCTTATTGAGCTCATCACTTTTTACTATAAGCTGTTTAATGCTGATTAATGGGCGATTTAAGGGAAGCGCTAAATCGAGATTTTTAGCACCTTGATTAGCATTATCACTTTTAGGGAGTGAATTAACAGTTAGCACTGCATTTTTAATATCTACACTCTTTGTATTTGCAGTAATACCAGTGAGTTGTAACTGTTGATTTTGATAATTTACACACACTTTATCAGCATGAATATTTAGTTCAGACGTAATTGAAAAATCGAGACAACTTAACGTAATGCCTGCTTTTTTGAGCTCAGGCGCAATAGCCCACTGTAATAAAGGCAAGCGAAATACATAACCAAGCAGTAAGGTACTTAGCAATACAGCCCCAACAATTAAACCAACTCGCTTAAACATACTATCCTTAAATGCTTTGTGCTTTTAGCTTTTAGCTAAAACTATACTAATCAAAAAAGGCTGCACAATGCAGCCTTTTTTATTTTACAGTAAGATTATGAATCTAACTTGTATAAACGCAAATGTAATTAACCTACGTTTTTACGTGCGTTACGGAACATACGCATCCACGGGCTATCCTCGACCCACTCATCAGGATGCCAAGAGTTGGCAACGCTTCTGAATACACGTTCTGGATGCGGCATCATTACAGTGGCGCGACCATCAGTTGACGTAATACCTGTAATACCTTCTGGAGATCCATTAGGGTTAGCTGGGTACTGCGTTGTAGGGTTACCGTAGTTATCTACAAACTTAACCGCTACAGTGCCGCTATTAAGCGCCGCTTTAGTGGCTGCATCGTTTGCAAACTCAGCATGACCTTCACCATGAGAAACCGCTATAGGCATTCGCGAGCCAGCCATTCCGTTAAAGAACACAGACGGGTTTTCTTGTATTTCTACTAAACTAAAGCGTGCTTCAAAACGCTCTGATTTATTAGTTACAAAGCGCGGCCAATGTTCAGTACCAGGGATCAACTCTTTTAACGTTGATAACATTTGGCAACCGTTACATACACCTAAGCTAAAGGTATCTTCACGGTGGAAGAAGTTTTGGAACTGATCGCGTGCCATGTCGTTAAACAAAATAGACTTAGCCCAACCTTCACCCGCACCAAGTACGTCACCGTATGAGAAACCACCACATGCCACTAAACCTTTAAATTGCTCTAGTGTTAAACGACCTTCTAAAATGTCGCTCATGTGTACATCAACGGCTGCAAAACCTGCGCGATTAAACGCTGCCGCCATTTCTAAATGAGAGTTAACACCCTGCTCACGTAAAATAGCCATTTGCGGTTTAGCACCTGTTGCAATGTATGGTGCAGCTATATCTTCGTTTAAATTAAAGTTAAGTTTTACGTTTAAGCCTGGATCTTTTGCATCAAATTTAGCATCAAACTCTTGCTTAGCACATTCAGGGTTATCACGGCGTGCTTGCATTTGATACGTTGTTTCAGCCCAAATAGTACGAAGCTCAGTACGCGTATGATTAAGTACCGTATTTTCGCCACGGTTAAATATAATCGTATCGTCACTGTTAAGCGTGCCAATGTTGTGGCTAATTGCTGCTATACCATGTTGTTCAAACACCGCATTTACTGCATCTAAATCAGCATTTGCTACTTGGATTACGGCACCTAGCTCTTCGTTATAAAGTGCTTCAATATCTGAACCTGTTAAACCAGCTAAATCAACCGTTACACCGGTATGACCCGTAAACGCCATTTCAGCAACCGTGGTAAATAAACCACCGTCTGAGCGGTCATGATAAGCAAGTAACTTATTATCAGCTACAAGCGCTTGCATTGCGTTATAAAAGCCTTTTAATAACTCAGGGCTATCAACATCAGGTGTTACATCACCCAATTGCTTATAAACTTGTGCAAGGCTTGATGCACCCATGCGGTTTTTACCAGCACCTAAATCAACTAATATAAGCGATGTGTCGCCTTTATCTGTGCGTAGTTGTGGCGTTACTGTTTTACGTACGTCGTCAACACGACCAAACGCAGTTATAACCAGTGAAAGCGGCGACGTTACTGACTTCTCTTGTGAGTCACCTTCATCTTTCCATGTCGTTTTCATTGACATAGAATCTTTACCTACTGGAATCGTTAAACCAAGCGCAGGACAAAGCTCTTCGCCTACTGCTTTAACAGCTTCATATAAACCAGCATCTTCACCTGGGTGACCCGCTGCTGCCATCCAGTTTGCCGATAACTTAATATTTTCAAGGCTACCGATGTTTGCACAGGCAATATTAGTTAACGACTCAGCTACAGCTAAACGAGCAGATGCACCGTAATTAAGTAATGCTGCAGGAGTACGCTCACCAAGTGACATAGCTTCACCGTGGTAAGTATCATACGTTGCCGCAGTTACTGCACAGTTAGCAACAGGTACTTGCCAAGGACCGACCATTTGATCGCGCGCTACTAAACCCGTAACTGAGCGATCGCCGATTGTTATTAGGAATGTTTTTTCAGCAATGGCTGGTAAACGCATTAAGCGCTGCGCTGCATCTGCTGCATTTATTAATGTAGTATCAAGCGCTTTACCAACAACGTGCTTTGACGTTACATCGCGGTGCATTTTAGGTGCTTTACCTAATAATACGTCCAGCGGTAAATCAACAGGGTTATTTTCAAAATGGCTGTCTGACACTGTTAAGTGAGGTTCAGCGGTTGCTTCACCAATAACAGCGTACTGGGCACGTTCACGCTTACAAATTGCTTCAAAGCGATCAAAGTCCTCTACGCCAACAGCGAGTACATAACGTTCTTGTGATTCATTACACCAAATTTCGTGTGGTGCCATGCCTGGTTCATCGTTAGGGATGCTACGTAATTGAAACTTACCACCACGTCCGCCATCGTTAACAAGCTCAGGAAACGCGTTAGATAAACCGCCGGCACCTACATCGTGGATGAATGCAATTGGGTTTTCATCACCTAGCTGCCAACATTTATCGATAACTTCTTGGCAACGACGTTCCATTTCTGGGTTTTCGCGTTGTACTGAAGCAAAATCTAAATCTTCGTTTGATTGACCTGAGGCCATGCTTGATGCAGCACCACCGCCTAAACCAATGTTCATTGCAGGTCCACCTAGCGCAATTAATTTAGCGCCAACAGGAATATCGCCTTTTTGAACATGATCAGAGCGAATATTACCTAAACCACCGGCAAGCATAATGGGTTTATGGTAACCACGTACTTCTTCGCCATTATGGCTTGTTACTTTTTCTTCGTAAGTACGAAAGTAGCCTAATAAGTTAGGACGACCAAACTCATTATTAAATGCAGCGCCACCTAGTGGACCTTCTGTCATTATATCAAGCGCGTTAACAATACGACTTGGCTTACCAAAATCGCTTTCCCATGGTTGCTCGTAACCTGGAATACGTAAGTTTGATACAGTAAAGCCAACTAAACCTGCTTTTGGCTTAGAGCCACGACCAGTTGCGCCTTCATCGCGAATCTCACCACCAGAGCCTGTAGCCGCACCAGAGAATGGCGCGATAGCTGTTGGGTGGTTATGCGTTTCAACTTTCATTAGTATTTCAATGTCTTCTTGATGATACGCATATTCACCTTGCGCATTTGGGAAGAAGCGACCCGCTTTTGAGCCTTTCATTACTGCCGCGTTATCTTTATACGCCGACAATACATTTTCAGGATTTAACTCAAACGTATTTTTAATCATTTTAAACAGCGATTTTGGCTGCTCTTTTCCATCGATCGTCCAGTCAGCATTAAATATTTTATGGCGACAATGCTCTGAGTTTGCTTGTGCAAACATAAACAATTCGATGTCGTTAGGGTTACGTCCTAACTTTATAAAGTTTTCTACCAAGTAATCTATTTCGTCATCAGCAAGGGCAAAACCTTGCTCAACATTGGCTATTGCTAATGCTTCGCGTCCGCCACCTAAAATATCAACAGACGACATTTGGCGCGGTGCATCACTGCGAAACAGTTGTGCAGCATCTTCAAGCTCACTATGCGTGGCTTCGGTCATACGGTCGTGTAATAACGCAATTACTTGTGCAAGTTGTTCTGCGTTTAAGTCACCTTCAACATAATAAGCAATACCGCGTTCAACACGGTGAACCTGTTTTAAACCACAGTTATGGGCAATATCGGTTGCTTTAGATGCCCAAGGTGAAATGGTACCTGGGCGAGGTGTAACAAGTACAAGTTTGCCAGCTGGGGTATGCTCAGCAATAGTTGGACCGTAAGTTAATAGTTTTTCAAGCTTGGTTTGCTCGGAGCTACTCAACGGCGATGTTAAATCGGCAAAGTGAGCATACTCGGCGTATACGTTAGTGACTGGAAGTTGCGATTGTTGGCAACGCGCTAAAATTTTATTAACTCTGAACTCTGACAGTGCTGGTGCACCACGAAGGATCAACATAGGTAATTTCATCCGGGGTTAGGGATTGAACGATATTTTAGGCACGCATTATAGTCCAATTAGCATTCAGATTTAACTCAAAATTACGCTTTTCATAAAATTAACTTTTTAGCTTTATTTATAGCCTCTTTTGGTTAATAAAATAAAACGTAAAGTGACGCGATGGCTTAGTTTTGCTATAACGGTGGCTGGCGAGCTTAAGGGGCACTCAATGTTCAAAGAAAAACTAATAATAATCATTACTTTAGTTATGCTGTTATGTGCATGCGATATGCAAGAGCAGCCAACTCAACTCGCCCAAATAAAAGAACACAATAAAATACGTGTGGGTACCCTTGCCAGTGCTAGTAATTATTATCAAGCCGTTCAAGGTGAGCAAGGCTTTGAATATGAGTTATCTCAAGCCTTCGCTGAATATTTAGGTGTAGAGCTTGAAATAGTCCCTTTCTTTAACTTATCTGACATGTTTGAACGCCTTGAAAGCGGTGATTTAGACTTAATAGCGTCAGGACTTACCTATAATAAAACCCGTGCAGAGCAATACCGTTACGGACCAACTTACAGAACAATCAGCCAAAAGTTAGTTTATAAACAAGGGCGCGTTCGTCCTCGAGAGTTTGACGATTTAGATGGTAACTTTACGGTTATAGCTAAAAGTAGCCACTCGCTTACTCTACAAAAAATGAAGAAGAACAATCCAGATCTCACTTGGATAGAAAGCGAAGAGTTTGATGAAGAAGAACTACTTCAAGCAGTTATTGATGGCGAGATAGATTACACACTCGCTGATACGCATACGCTATCGCTGTTTCGCCGTTATCACCCAAATTTAAGCATTGGTTTTTCAGTTAGCCATAACGACCCGATTGCATGGATACTTAATAAATCTAAAGACGACTCTTTATATGCGTTGTTGGTGCCATTTTTTGGTGACGTTAAGCAAAGTAACCAGCTCTATGTACTTGAAGAAAAATACTTTGGTCACGTACGCCAATTTAACTATGTAAATACCCTTGCTTATATCGAAGCAATTAAAGAAACCTTACCAACATACCAGCCATGGTTTGAACAATATGCAGGTAGCCTTGACTGGCGGTTATTAGCGGCACTAAGCTATCAAGAATCTATGTGGAATCCCCGCGCTAAATCACCAACAGGTGTGCGCGGCATCATGATGCTAACTCGCAGTACAGCCAAACAAGTAGGTGTTACTAACCGGTTAGAACCAGAGCAAAACATTCGTGGTGGCGCTAAATACTTAAGCAAGCTTATTAAACGTATTCCTGACCGTATCCCGCAACCCGACCGCACATGGCTTGCTTTGGCCGGATACAATGTAGGTTGGGGGCACGTTAACGACGCACGTATAATTACCGAACAGCAAGGCGCAAGTCCTGACAAATGGGCTGATGTAAAAAAACGCCTACCGCTATTAATTAAAAAGCGCTATTACCGTAAAACTCGCTACGGTTATGCCCGAGGCGATGTAGCTGTTAAATATGTCGATAATATTCGTCGCTATTACGATGCACTTGTTTGGCTAGATGAAAATGATGCTATTGCTGCAGAGCCTGAGCCAGAACCAATTACAGAGTTGAGCACTGATACTGAGCTAAAGCTAAACGAAAAAAGTGAAGTAAAAAGTAAGGCAGATGAAGCTCAAACAGAAAAACAACAACCTATAATCGAACCCGAACAGTCGAGTGAAAACAATGGCTAAGATTAATATAAGTACCCGTTTATTGAACATGTCAGTAAGCAAAATTTAAGTAAATTAAATATCTGTTTACTTGTCACCAAATGATCACTAATGTGTGTTAATTGTATATCATTATTTTATAAGATATACCCGTGCCTTTCTCACTCTTGCATTAGGAGAAAACATGCTAAAACGTAGACGCACACAAAGATTAAAACGCAATGTCATTTATTCAACGGCCACACGTCGTCGTGTTATGTTGCGAAAACTACACAAAAAAATCATCTGGCGTCGCCGAATGTTTGCTATGCAGCAAATGGCTGAATCAGAAATAGAGCCAATCGCTAGTTAACTTTAGTTAGGCTTATTTATTTGATCATCACGAGCAGCTTTCTTAGCTGCTTTAATTTGCGCTCTTCTACGTTTAAAAAAATTCGAAATAGTATCCCCGCACTGCTGTGCCAAAACACCACCGCACACCTCAACTTGATGATTTAACTTAGGCTCTTGTAATAAATTCATAATTGAACCCGCAGACCCTGTTTTAGCATCGACTGCTCCAAATACTAAACGCTTTATTCTGCTATGCACTAACAATCCCGCACACATAGAACAAGGCTCTAACGTTACGTATAGGGTGCAATCAATTAAGCGATAGTTGTTAAGTACTTTTCCAGCTTCTCGCACTGCAATCATTTCGGCATGGGCAGATGGGTCATTATCCGTTATTGAGCGGTTATACCCAACTGAAACTAGCTGGTTATCTTTGACTACAATTGCTCCAACCGGAATTTCATCAAGCAGCTCTGCTTGCTTTGCATACAAAAGCGCTTGTTCCATCCAGTAGGAATCATCAAATGGTTCGTTCATTATTTCTACTTAAATAACCTTTTATGCTGTAATTATACCTAGTTAGCACTCTAAAGTGCGCCATTCATTACTTTATTGCAAAAATAAAACAATATTTACCCGTTTGTAATGGCTCACTAGTGCTGATTTACGCTATAATCTCACGCTTTTTTTATTTAGCTCACAACACGGGTAGCAAATGAAATTTCCTGGACGCCGCAGGCATAAACATTATTTTCCAGTGGAAGCCAAAGATCCACTTACCAATCAACTTAACGCAACAGAGCGATTACAACGTAGTTATATTACGGGTATCGATCAGATCGTTGTTGATATAGAGGCAAAAGTTGATCAAGCTTTCCTTGACGAATTTCAACTACGTAGAGGGATGTCGCAAGTTATTGATAGCGATACAACAAACGCCTTATACGATCGTTTAAAATTAAACAATATGGTTGATTTTGAGTTTGCCGGTGGAACCATTGGTAACACTATGCACAACTACTCTGTACTTGCAGATGATCGCTCAGTTTTATTAGGCGTAATGAGCGAAAATATAAAAATAGGTAGCTACGCTTACCGTTTTTTATGTAATACCTCAAGCCGTGTAGACTTAAACTACCTTCAACCAGTTGATGGGCCTGTAGGTCGTTGTTTTACATTAATTGATGAAACCGGTGAGCGTACTTTTGCAATAAGTGCAGGCCTAATGAATCACTTACGTCCTGAATCTATCGATAAAGACCTTATTGAGAATTCATCAGCGTTAGTGATTAGTGCCTATCTTATGCGTACTCAAGGTAGCGAAACAATGACTGAAGCCACTATGCAAGCGGTAAAATACGCTAATGACGCAGGTGTGCCAGTTGTGCTTACACTCGGTACTAAGTTCTTAATTGAACAAGACCCTACTTGGTGGGCAAACTTTGTTGAAAAGCATGTTGATATTCTTGCTATGAACGAAGAAGAAGGTTTAGCTATTACAGGTTTTGAAGATCCTCTTCTAGCTGCTGATAAAGCACTTGATTGGGTAGACTTAGTTATTTGTACCGCTGGCGAAAAAGGCTTATTTATGGCCGGCTACGTAGACGAAAGCTTAAAGCGTGAAACCGAATACCCGTTACTACCAGGCGCCATACCTGATTTTAACCGTTACGAATTCTCACGAGCTATGCGTAAAGATGAGTGTGATGAACCTATCAGAGCATATAGTCATACGGCCCCATTTATGGGGGGACCTGATTCAATCAAAAACACCAATGGTGCAGGTGACTGCGCACTTGCGGCTGTACTACATGATTTATCAGCGAATGTTTACCATAAGCTTAATGTGGCAAACTCAGCTAAACATCAGCAACAAGCTATTACTTACTCGTCACTATCGCAAATTAGTAAATATGCTAACCGAGCGAGCTATGAAGTATTAGTTCAGCACTCTCCGCGTTTATCTCGTGGTTTACCTGAACGTGAAGATTGTTTAGAACAAGTTTATTGGGAACAATAAATAACGGTGGGAGCAATTATTGCTCCCTATCGATTTCCTAAAAAATAGAAATATCGAGCTTTTTAGATAACAGCTCGAGCGCTGCTATTCCTGCAACGGAGTTACCAAACGAATTAAGCCCCGGAGAATAAACAGCTACAGTAAACTTATTTGGTAACACAGCTAAAATAGTTCCTGACACTCCCGACTTACCTGGCATGCCCACTCTGTAACCAAAATCACCCGCAGCATCATATAAACCACTCGTGAATAAAAGCGAATTAAGCTGTTTATTCTGACGACTACTTAAAACACGATTGCCCGATCGATTATCAACACCTTTATTAGCTAAAAAATTATAAGCTTTTGCTAATTCAATACAGTTGAGCTCAATAGAACAAAAGTTAAAGTAAGCCCACAAAACATCATCAACTTCGTTTTCAAAATTACCAAACGACTTCATTAAATGTGCCATAGCAGCATTTCGGTGCCTGAACTCATACTCTGAATTAGCGACTTTTTTATCAATTACTACGCCTCTATTACCAGCTAATAACCTGAAGGTTTCGAGCATAGAATGCATTGGCGCAGATAAGCGGCTGTATAATGCATCACACGTTACAATTGCGCCTGCATTGATGAATGGGTTACGAGGTATCCCCTTTTCAAACTCAAGCTGTGTAAGCGAGTTAAAGGCTGTACCTGAGGGTTCCTTTCCGACTCTATGCCAAAGTTCATCACCATAACGCTGTAGTGCCATAGTAAGTGTCATAACTTTAGAAACTGATTGAATAGTGAAGCGTTGAGAACAATCCCCTGCGCACACAGTTTCACCATCAGTTGTATAAATAGCGATAGAAAATTGTTCCGGATCAACCTCGGCAAGCGCCGGTATATAATCAGCTACTTTCCCTTGTGATAATAAAGGACGTACTTCATGTGCTATTTCATCAAGCACCTTTTGGTAATCAGCTGTAGGCAATCTAGACCTCTATATCGTCATTCATAAAAATTGGATTTTAACACGCGCTATTAAGTGCACCTAGTTTTGTTGTCGAATTTAACGGTGAGATTTTACTAAATTTAAATAGAAAAAAACGTCACATTACTGTATCTGGTTTCTCTTAATTAAATCCTGGTAATGTCATGATGCCCACTGCGGTGAAGAGTTGTAGTGCAAATGCTACGAACTCATTGTCGAGCGGAGATTTTTATGATTTTAGCGTCGGGAGTCGCTACGCTCGCCCGACCTACGTGATAGGTGTTGATGTGAGTGTGTGTTAATTGCGTGTTTTTCACTTTTCTGCAGACATAAAAAAGCCCGAATCTTAAATTCGAGCGCTCTACAATGTGAAGTCGGTGCGCTACGCAGTAGGATGTCGTAGTGCCCACAGCGGTAGAGAGTCACAGTGAAATACTACACTATTATTAATAGTATCGTCTCTTAGTATGCAGAGTTTTACTAATTTCAAAAAGCAAAAAACCCGTTACATTACTGTAACGGGTTTCTCTTAATTAGATCCTGGTAATGTCCTACTTTCA
>NZ_WTKT01000021.1:0-79078 GCF_011378685.1 Pseudoalteromonas sp. C8 | reverse complement strand
TAGCCAATTGGCGGTTTTTTTATTTAAAACTAAGGGCTAAATTATAGCTCGCCTTCGTTTTCAGATAAGAACTTAGCAACGCCTTCAGGGCTTGCGTCCATACCTTTTTTACCTTCAGTCCAACCGGCAGGACATACTTCACCGTGCTCAGTGTGGAACGCTAGCGCGTCAACCATGCGAAGCATTTCGTCGATGTTACGACCTAGTGGTAAATCGTTCACTACTTGGTGACGTACATTGCCTTCTTCGTCGATTAAGAATGAACCACGAAATGCAACACCCGCTTCTGGATGCTCAACGTCATACGCTTTACAAATTTCGTGTTTAACATCTGCAACTAGTGCGTATTGAACTTTACCAATACCGCCGTCTGCAACAGCGGTGTTACGCCATGCGTTATGTGAGAATTGTGAATCGATAGAAACACCAATTACTTCTACGCCACGCTTTTGAAACTCTTCAAAACGCTTATCAAATGCAATAAGTTCAGAAGGACATACAAACGTGAAATCTAGTGGGTAAAAGAAGATAACTGCTTTTTTACCTTTAATTGTTTCATGAAGGTTATAGCTATCTACAATTTCACCGTTACCAAGAACAGCTGCAGCGGTAAAGTCTGGTGCCTGGCGGCCTACTAATACACCCATTTTATTCTCCAAATATTTTGAGTTTGTTTTCAATTGCTTTCGCAATGCTGGTACTTATATGGGCGCTAAAAATTAAAAACCAATAGCGCACACATATAATTAACTGGCATTCTAAAGTTATTCACTACAAAAGAACAATCGCATTTAACGATGTGAGCAATCGAAAATAACGAACACTTACAACTTGCATTAATCTGCTTGAATAATAGGTCTATTTTGAAGTGTAAATTGCGTTGTAATTAGATAGAACTTTTGACGTTACTGAAGAAGGGTTAATACATTAAATTGTTTAAAAATTCATATAATGTGGTATTAATTTTTACAGGTACAAAAAAACCTGCAAATGCAGGCTTCTCGTTTAAATTTAATCCATTATATCTGAGGGCATATCGCCTCGGATTTTTTGCCAAATCTCACCTGTTTGATGACCGTATTTACGCATCATCGAAATAGCACCATCGTGCTCTTTATTTTCTGCCAAGATTGTTAAATCTTTATAAAACTGACGAGCAAGTTCACGAGTTCCAGCATCAGAGAAGTAATGACAACCAATCTTTGAATAAAAGCCTCTAAAACCGTTGAGTATTAATACATAAATACGGTTATTACCCGCAACGGCTAATTCATGATGAACTTTGTAATCGTAGTCAGCAAATGCCTGCGCAGTGTCTTCTAGCTCATGACTTTGTGATAAAATTTCAATTACACGTTCAGGATTTAACTTAATTGCAGCACGTGTATAAATAGCACTAATATTAGTACGTGCAGATAAAAGCTGATCTGTCAGCTCTGGCATCTTGTCTTCATCTAAGCGCGCTAGTGTTTCAAGAATATTTAAGCCAGACGTCTCCCAAAAGTTATTTACTTTTGTTGGTTTACCATGCTGAATTGTTAACCAACCATCACGTGCTAAACGCTGTAATACTTCTCTCAAGGTCGTTCTTGTTACACCAATTAACTCTGAAAGTTCTCGCTCGGCAGGTAGAATTGAACCTGGAGGGAAATCGCCGTTCCAAATAGATTCAACTATATATTCTTCAGCAAATCCTGCTGGGCTTTTCGCTTTAAAAATTCTCATCCAGTTCCCACTCGAATTAATCAACACTCATCGTTTTACACGAATAACTGACTGATTGTACCAGACGAAGCATAACTAACAAGTAAAGTCAGGTATATTAATAAGCAAATGAGTAGAAATTAAAGATTAATAAATAATAAAATTTAGGTTTTTCTAATATAGCTACAATGTATAAATATACAGAGCAATATTCATTGTAGGTACATTGTAATTATTGGTATTTTTTATTTACACCATACCTAGCTGAATCAACTTAAAACACATAAGTACATTAAAAAGGAACACCTATGCAACAGAGCGTTCTAACCGCAACTTTAAAGAATTGATTAGGCAATGTACCAATGTAGTATAAGTAAGCGATATAACTAAGCTTATGTATCAATGGGAACTAAGTAGAGCGTCATGTAGCCTCTGCTGAGGCTGCATTGAGTGGTCAATAATTTCATCTTATAAAAAGCGACTTCGGTAGCTTTTTTTTCCTTTTTGTTGCCGCATACATTATCCTAGGTCATAATCTAACGTCTTATTTAAACGCGGAATTTTTATGAACTGGCTTGCCCAATTACCCACCCAACGTACCCCGTGGCTTTTATTTACAGCTATCGTTTTTTTACTTGAAGTGACCGCCCTTTTCTTTCAATACCAAATGGGATTGGCGCCTTGCATAATGTGCATATATCAACGTACAGCCGTACTGGGTCTATTAGGCGCAGGAATCGTAGGTTCGACTAAACCACAGAGCAAAGCAGTTCGTATATTAGCGTATGTAATTTGGGGTGTATCGAGTGTTTGGGGATATTTAATTGCTCGCGAGCATATTGATATGCAAACCACCACAGACCCTTTTGCATTTAGCTGTGAGTTTGAACCAAACTTCCCATCGTTTATGCCGTTACATGAATGGATACCTAGCTTTTTTCAGGCGACCGGGGATTGTGGAAATATAGATTGGCAGTTTGTTGGTTTGAGCATGCCTGCTTGGATGGAAATTATATTTGGGATTTTCTCACTAACACTATTTATTATAGTTATTGGCCGTTTATTAATTAAAAAGTCGATTTGATATGTTTACATTTTTTTCAAGCCAATTAGATGAGCTTAAACATCTAAAAGTACGCAAGCGCCAAGACGTAATAGCACTTTCTTTAAGTATGTTATCGCCAACTGATAAAGTGTTACTGCGTATTATTAAATTAATATTACTAAGTCCACTATTTTTAATATTCACGGTATTTAAAGGTTGGATATTAATCCCGTTTTTGATACTCGGCGGACTTTGCTACCCACTTTTAACAACACCTATTGAAATCAACTTTGCTAAAAAACACTTAAGCGATGCATTAAAACAATTTAATCAGGGCGCATAGCGCCCTGATTGTTATCTACTGCTATTAAAGTGAAATTTTCCCCTCTAATTTGGCTAATAGTTTTTTACCAATTCCTTTAACTTGCGATAAATCACTAACGCTTTTAAATTCGCCGTTTTCTTCACGGTAATCCACAATTGCCTGCGCTTTTTTCTTACCTATACCCGGTAGCTTAGCAAGCATATCTGCATCAGCATTATTTATACTAATTGTCTCAACTTGAGGCATTTGCTTAGTTACTTCCGATAATTGTGCATATACGGTAGTTGCAGGTAGTAAGCATAATAAGCTTATTATGAATAAATTTTTTAACGTTTTCATCAAACTTGTCCCTATTCTTCTTTTCTTAATTTTGAATGTTGCTTAGGAAAACCAAAAAGTAAGGAACTGAAAAGCTCATCATTTAAAGTGTACCTAAACGCATTATCACTATGATCCGAAATCCTGAAAATGCAGCTGGTACAACAAGTGATTGCTTAACTAAAGTAAAGTTACCGTTTTTTGTCAAATTTAAGACACCTAAAAATTAATACTTCGCGCTTGCAAATTTACGCCCAAACCATTACTGTACATAAAAACAGTAATCTAATGGTTTTTACAAACCACGGTGCCAAGCAATTTTGCAGGAGAAATCATGGCTGTTGTTGTTAAATATGTTGTAGAACGAAACGGAGTCGAGCGTATGACGTTTACTACCAAAAAAGAAGCTGATGCTTATGACAAGATGCTCGATATAGCAGAATCACTTGAGCTAATGCTAGAAAAGGTAGACGTACCGCTTAGTGAGCAACAAATTGAATCACTTGCTTTAGAAATAGCGAAAAGCAAAGATGACTTTATGACCATATTAAAGGGCGGCAAAGATCCAGTTGTTACCAAAGCGCCAGCAAAAAGTAAAAAGTCAGATAACGTTGCGTCAATTGAAGATAACAACGATAAAAAAGCAAGTTAACTCGTAGATTGCCCTCTCCTCGGACGGGACAAACTAAATAAAAAAGGGAGCAACTTAGTTGCTCCCTTTTTTATTATACCAATTCGCTTAATTAAGTGATCTATTTTGAGGGTGGAAAAACGTGTTGATAGCTAGGCAAAAAATTTGATATTTAGTTGTTCTAAATGATAATTTTTTAACGCCGGTAGCAACACGTTTAGCACCGCAAAATGATTAAGTATTATCGCGGATTGGTATTACTTACTACTCATTTTAAAATGAATAGTAATTGCTATTTAAAGCTCTTTTTCTACTTCATCAAATAAAGCAGTGATGTTTTGCTCTGGCTCTTTTGTTACTAAGCTAACAACAACAATTGCGATACTCGCTAAAATAAAGCCAGGTACTATTTCATACATAAAGCTACTTAAACTTTCACCATTAATAGTAAACGGACCATAAATCCAAACAAGCACTGTAAACGCACCTACTAACATACCAGATAAGGCGCCAGCAAAATTCATACGTTTCCAATAAAGGCTAAACAATACAAGAGGTCCAAAAGCAGCACCAAAGCCTGCCCATGCATTACTTACTAGGTCTAAAATAGAGCTATCTCTATCGTACGCTAAATAAATTGCAAACAGGGCAACAAATGCAACGCTAATTCGACCAACAGTAACTAATTCAAAGTCGCTAGCATCTTTACGTAAAAATGTTTTATATAAATCTTCAGTCAATGAACTTGAGCTTACTAGCAATTGCGATGAGATAGTACTCATGATAGCAGCCAAAATTGCAGCTAGTAAAAAGCCAGCAATAAGTGGATGGAACAATAACTCAGAAAGAATTAGGAAAATCGTTTCAGGATCTTCAACTACAATATTATTCTCATAAGTATAAGCAGCACCAAATATACCAGTACCAACAGCACCAAGGGCAGCAACAATCATCCATGTCATACCAATACGGCGAGCTTTAGGCATATCCTTAACACTACGTACCGACATAAAACGAACGATGATATGTGGTTGACCAAAATAACCTAAACCCCATGCCATTGCAGAAATAATACCTAATGCAGAGCCTGCTCCAATCCAGTTAAGCATATCTGGATTTACACTATGTAAAGTAGATTCCAGAGGTTGTTCAAGTAAAGAGTATGCAACAGTAGGCACTAGAATCAGTGCGATGAACATAATACAACCTTGCACGAAATCAGTTAAGCTAACCGCTAAAAAACCACCAAACAAAGTGTATAAAACAACGACACCCGTTGTAATGTATAAACCCACTTCATAACTTAGACCAAATGAGCTTTCAAACAATTTTCCGCCGGCTACAACACCAGATGACGTGTAAAGAGTAAAGAAGACTATAATCACAACAGCTGATACAACACGTAATAAGTTTGACTTATCATTGAAGCGATTTGAGAAGTAATCTGGGATTGTTATAGAGTCATTTGCTTTTTCAGTGTACACACGTAATCTAGGTGCAACTAACAGGTAATTTAACCAAGCACCAATCACCAAACCAATTGCTATCCATGTACTACTAAAACCAGTAACAAACATCGCACCAGGTAGGCCCATTAAAATCCAGCCACTCATGTCAGATGCACCTGCAGATAGTGCAGCAACACTTGGTGATAGATTTCGTCCACCTAACATGTAACCTGATACATCGCCAGTAGATTGCTTATATGCATATAGTCCGATACCTAACATTACAACAAAATATAATGCTAGTGAAATAATCATTCCTGTTTCCAAATTAGCCTCCGCATAATTATTAATAACAGGCTCTTGATCCGAATATTGACTCTTAAAATATTATAATAAAGACACTATTAGGATAAAAACCATTCTCGCTGACTATATCATGCCTAACAATAAAATCTCCAACTTGTTGCTTCCAGCTGATACAAAAATACTCGTGTTGAATAATTTTAAAGCGAATTGGTAAAATATAATAAATTAAATAGAAGAAACACCTTAATTTATAATGATAATTTATTAATCATGCAAATATACGTAATGCTATTTTGAATCTTTTGCCATATATTATTACAATACCCAATTACATCACTCTTACGGAACTGTTTATGTATTTTTACGCTGCACGTCAACCGATTTTAGATAGAGATAAAAAACTTATCGGTTATGAGCTTTTATTTCGTGATGGCGTTGATAACGTATTTCCCGATATAGATGGTGACGAAGCAACAACACGACTTATAGAGGGTAGCCAGTTTAATTTTGGTTTAGAAGATTTAACCGACAATAAACCTGCCTATATAAACTTCACCCTAGAAACACTATCAAAGGGTTACCCTACACTACTAGGTAAAGACACTATAGTTGTAGAAATACTTGAAACTATCCAGCCTGGTAAGCGTTTATTAGCTATCGTTAAAGATTTAAAAGATAAAGGTTACACTATTGCTCTTGATGACTATATTCATCAACCTGTATGGCGTCATTTTTACCCATTTATTGATATTATTAAAATAGACTTTTTAGCATCCGATATAGATACAATAAAAACGGTTCTAAACGATTTAAAACCGCACTCACATATTAAGTTACTTGCCGAAAAAGTAGAAACCTATGAAATTTACCAACAAGCTTTAGAGCTTGGGTTTGATTATTTCCAAGGATTTTTCTTCTCAAAACCTGAAATGGTACAAAGTAAGGCTCTACCACCATCAGAAATGGCATTAGCTGAATTACTTTACGAAACATCAAGTGTTGATATGGATCTTAAGAAAATCACTGATGTGTTTGAACGTGATGTAAACCTATCTTATAAATTACTTAGGTATTCAAATTCTGCCGCATTTGCAAGACGCGCAGAAATAAGTACCATTAAGCAAGCTCTTATAGTGCTTGGCGCCAACGAAATTAAAAAGTTATTGTCACTACTGTTTGCAGCACAAGTATCAGCAGACAAACCTGTAGAGCTAATTAGGCTATCGCTTACGCGCGCTCGATTTGCTGAATTGCTCGCTATATCCCATGGGCAGTTTAAAGATACCGGCATGGCATTTTTAACCGGTATGATGTCGCTAATGGATGCTATTTTAGATGAGAGTATGGAAAGCGTCATGAAAAAGCTTCCACTTTCTAATGATATAAAAGCAGCGCTATTAAACGATGAAGGCTTGCTAGCAAAATATTTAAACTTAGTTAAATACTACGAACAAGCAAACTGGTCAGCTGCAAACGAGCTAACGAAAGAGCTAAATCTAGGTGAAAAAGTTCCCGATGCTTATCATGAAGCGCTAGCTTGGGTTAACGAACAAATGCAGTTAGTAGTGAACGAAAAATAAACTACCTGAACTCTGGTTAAGATATTTACTAATATATTAAATCATAATGATATTTAAATTTATTTTTCTCTAGCCAGAGATTTTCAGTGAAAACAAGGCGAACTTACGCGTCAATAGTTAGCCTATTGCAAGTAAATTCAACGTAGTTAGCGCTGAAAATAACTGCTCGAGATAGATTTATTATCCAGAGTTCAGGTTAAATATATAAACAGCAAATAAAAACGCCAGCATTTAGCTGGCGTTTTTATGAGTGGCTTTTCAATTATAAACTTTCTAAAAAGTCTTCATCAAAATCAGCTGGCTCTTCTTTTATAGGTGGGTTGCCATCGTACAGCTCATAAATTTGACGCTGGAAGTAAATATCTTTTACAAATAAGTACGGATCAAGTGAATCATTTAATAACCCTTCTTGTGGGATTAATGATGCACGCGCCTCAACTGCTTTTAAAACAAACACTAGAATAGTTTGTGGAGTCGTTAGCGCAACTTCGGGTAATACAAAGTTGTCGACTACATCACCGGTCAGGTTACGTGCTGTTGTAGGACCCATGCCAGGTAGCATTAAATAAGCGCCATCACCCACGCCCCATACACCTAACGTTTGTCCAAAGTCTTCATCTACAATTTCAAGACCAAGTGAACTGGCAACATCAAAAATACCAAAAATACCAACCGTAGAGTTAACTAAAAAACGCGCTAAGCTCACACTTGCATTACCCGGCTTACCTTGCAAACCCGCATTAATCATATCCACAGGTGCTGTAATATTACCTGTAAAATTAACAATACCGTTTCTTACCGGTACAGGCGTTACTTCAACATAACCTACAGCAACTGGGCGCAATAAATAAGCATCCAGTACATCCATATTAAAGTCGTATAACGGACGATTAATACTTTGCAGCGGATCTCTGTCATCTACTTTGCTTTGTGGTACTTGAGCACACCCGGCTAGTATCAATAAACATAAAAAAGTAAAACTGTGTTTTAACATCTAACGTCCTTAAGGTATTAATGTATCAATTTGAAGTTGGTAGTCACTTACACTTTCACGCTTTAACGACTCTGAATGACCTTCTAGCTCACCAGAACTTGGCATAACCGAGTCATCTATAGAAATACGCGCCGAAATAATAATATTTTCTGCACTAGATAAGTTAAGCCCTGCAACCATTGCACTACTATCACTCAACTCAACTGTAATTGGAAATGAATATTTAGCGAGTTTAACAGCAGCTAATGGCATTGGCGAACCACTTGCTGCTTTTGCAAATATAAACAAGATACCGTCTTTTGGCTGTTTATCTATAAGCTCTTTTGCAATGTCGACTGTAACTGCAATAGCACCCGTTGTAGTAACTGGCATAACAGAGCCTTCCGTTTGCATTTGCTTCTCTATATCAGCGATACGCTCAGAGATCATGCTATAACGAGAATCATTTTTTTCCATACTCGCAAGTAAAACTTCAAATGCAGCTTTGGCTTGAGGCCAATCTTTACGTTCATAAGCAATGAGTGCTAATAACGAAATTGCATCTAAATTGGTAGGCTCAACTTTTAGTACTTTTGAGAGCATACCTGCCGCACGAGTCATATTAGCTTCGCTACCTTCTAGTAATAAAACTTGGCTATAACTAATAAGTACCTGCATATTATCAGGATTCATACGAAGTGCTTTATCAAATGACTGCTGCGCCATGTCAAATTCATTAAGCGACATAGCAACTCGTCCAAGTAGCATCCAAGCGACTTCGTCATCACCTGAGCGGCTAAGCTTTGTACGAAGTGCCAATGCAAAAGCCTGCAGCTCATTCTGGCTAAGCGGCTCACCTTTTTGCATTACAGCACGCTCGCCGTAATCAGCTAAATTATCCATTGCATCATGCCAAGCCGAAATTTGCTGCTGACTACCCGTTAAACCATAAAAAACACCTGTTAGAGCAAGAACAAATGCGCCACCAGTTAAAGCAAAAATACGATTATTACCTTTGCTGTTTAGTGATTTTTCTGGTGATAACTCATTCAATAAACGGCGTTTTAATTCAATAATTGATTCTGCATGATTTACGGTATCAATACGCTGATTATCTAAATCGGTTTGTAAATCAACTAAACGCTGCTCATAAATGCTAATTAGCTCAGCATTGGCGTTATGAGTAATTGTTTGAACGCGCTCTTTTTTTAAAAAAGGCAACATCACAAACCCAAGAGCAACCAGTGTGAGTAAAGCAAAACACGCCCACATTAAAATCATTTAACTTTGCTCCTGACGTTTATTTTGTTCAATTAGCTTAGCTAACAGCATTTCGTCGTCACTGCTCCACGTTTGTTTTACTGATGCTTTTCGCTGGCGAATAACAATAAAACCAAAGCCGACTATGACAATTAATACAGGTAATACCCAAAGTACTAAAGTCGCTGGTGTAACTGGTGGGTCGTAATGAACAAAATAGCCAAAGCGGTCAATCATGTAATCAATCACTTCGTCTTTGCTCTTACCTTCTTTAACCAATACAAGTACTTTATCGCGCAAGTCTTTAGCAACAACAGCGTCAGAGTCCGCAATGTTTTGATTTTGACACTTAGGACAGCGCAGCTCTTTAGTTAGCTCTTCAAACAATATCGCTTGTTTGTTGTTATCAAATTGATAGCGATCTTGCTCTGCAAACGCACTGATGCTTACAAAAAGGCTAAGCGTAAGTAGTAACCATTTCATTATTTAAGCTCCTGCATAATTGGCGCAAATTTAGCTCGCCATACTCGCGGGTTTATATCGCCCGTGTGATGCAACAAAATAGTGCCGTTTTTATCGACTAAAAATGTTTCAGGCGCACCCGAAACACCTAAATCCAACGACAAAGTACGATGTAAATCTAAGATATTAAATTGATATGGGTCACCCGCACGTTGCAGCATATCGCTCACTTCGGTGCGAAGTGATTGCATATCAAACGGGCCATCAAAGTCAGCATCGTAACCTTGTACGTAATAAAGCCCAATAATTTTAACGCCTTGCTCACGTAACTTAGTTAAATAACCAAGTTCAACTAAACATGTTGGGCACCAAGTACCCCATACATTTAGTAAGTAAACTTCGCCTTTTAAAGACTCGTTGGTCCACGGCTTATTGTCTTGCATTAAATCAGGTAGATTAAATGCTGGCATTTCTTGACCTAACCGACCCGTTTGAATTTCACGAGGATTAGCAAAAAGGCCTTGGTATAAAAATACACACACAAAAGCAAATACTAAAAGCGGCGCAATAGCTAAAATTTTACGGTTCATAAAACATTCTCCGATGCAGCTCTACGCGCTGTTTTAGCTGATGTACGGTAGCGTTTATCAAATAAAATCATAAATCCAGCTAGGGAAATAAGCACACCACCAATCCACATCCAACGAACAAACGGTTTATGATAAATGCGAAGTGACCATGCACCTTGGCTCAACTGCTCACCTAACGCTAAGTATAAATCACGTGTAAAGCCTGCATCTATTGCCGCCTCTGTCATAAACTGCATACCAATATCATACTTACGCTTTTCGGCGTGTAAGCGTGTTACTAGCTCATTGTTTTTAAGCACCGATACAACACCAGCATGACCACTGTAGTTCGGCCCGCGAATAGTTTTAACACCATCAAAGCGGTATTCATACTCGTTAAGCTGAACTGTGTCGCCTTGTTTCATCGATACGTCACGCTCAACTGAATACGCCGATGTAAGCGTTACACCTGCAATAACAAACGAAATACCAATATGCCCAAGCACCATAGCCCAGTAACTTACACCTAAGCGTTTTAAACCTTCTTTTAAGGTGCCGTGTACAGCAGATTTAGTATAAATGTCGATCCCAGTTGATATTGCAATCCAAACCGCAAGCGTAGTGGCTAGTAGCGTAAGTGGTTTTACTAAATCGTAACTTGAAAACAACCAAGCACAGGTAATCACTACACTGGCTAATACGCCCATTAATATTTTGTTTTGTAAGAAAGCCCATTTATTTTGCTTCCAGCGTAAAAATGGCCCTATCCCCATCAAAATAGCAAACGGCACTAAAATTATTGCAAACATCTTATTAAAAAACGGTTCGCCAATAGAAATACTGCCCAAGCCCATTTCTTTATGAACCATAGGTAATAACGTACCCAGCAATACGATTAATGTAGCAACTACTAAAAATATATTATTGAGCCATAACGCCACTTCGCGTGATACAAACTTGTATCGACCTTCACTATGTACTTGCGATACACGCAGTGCATATAACGCTAAGCCACCACCTACAACGATGCCTAAAAAGGCGAGTATAAATAAGCCTCTATCAGGGTCTGTTGCAAAAGCATGTACCGATACAATAATACCCGAGCGCACAATAAATGTGCCTAATAAGCTCAATGAAAATGCTGCTATAGCAAGTAATACGGTCCACGATTTAAACACACCGCGTTTTTCAGTTACGCTTAACGAGTGCAGTAATGCAGTTGCAACAAGCCATGGCATTAATGATGCGTTTTCTACTGGATCCCAAAACCACCAGCCACCCCAGCCAAGTTCTGAGTATGCCCACCAGCTACCAATTGTGATTCCTAGAGTTAAAAAGCCCCATGCAGTCATTGTCCACGGACGTGACCACTTAGCCCACGTGTTATCAAGCTTACCGGTTAACAACGCAGCAATAGCAAAAGAGAAAGCAACTGATAGCCCTACATAACCCATGTACAGTAATGGCGGGTGAATAATCATGCCCGGATCTTGAAGTAACGGATTTAAATCACGCCCTTCGACAGGGAAATAAGGAAGTAGGCGCTCAAACGGGCTTGAAAGTAGTAAGGTGTACATCATAAAACCCACACCTAAAAAACCAAGTACGCCCAATACGCGAGCACGTAGCACCCAAGGCAATGATTTAGAACGCGCAGCGACAACTGCAGTCCAACCAGCTTGCATTACTAACCACAGTAAAATAGCGCCTTCATGGCCGCCCCATGTAGAGGTGATTTTGTAATACCAAGGTAGCGTACTACTTGAATGATATGCCACATACGATACGGTAAAATCATCCGTTACACTGGCGTAAATTAGTGCAGCAAAAGAGATTAGTACAAAAGCAAATTGCCCTATTGCTAAAGATGGAGCCGCACGCATTAATCGAAGGTTACCGGTATGCGCGCCCCAAAGAGGAAAAATACACAGTAAAACGCTCAGCACCATGGCGAGCGTTAAAGAAAAATAACCAATTTCTGGGATCATAGCTAATTACCACTATCTAAGTTGTATTTTGGTTTTTCGTGCTTAATACCTTTAACTGCCTCAGCAACTTCTGCTGGCATATATTCTTCGTCATGCTTTGCAAGCACTTCAAATGCTTCAATAACATTAGGTTCGATTAATACGCCCTGCGCTACAATGCCTTGCCCCTCACGAAACAAGTCTGGCAATATGCCTTGATAACGCACGGTCACTAATGGACCTGTATCAATTAGCTTAAAGCTTACTTGTAAGCTCTGTTCATTACGCTCAACCGTGCCTGGTACAACCATGCCACCAATACGTAGCTTTTGGCCAATGAATGGTTTTTCTTTATTAGGCCCTTTGCCATCAATAAGTTCGCTTGGCGTATAAAAAAGATTAATATTTTCTTGAAGTGCATAAAGCACTAAACCAATTGATCCACCAATACCAAACAGTACGGCAATAATTACCAATAGGCGCTTTTTACGTCTTGGATTCATGAGGCTTGTTCCTGTTTAGCTTTTTTAATTCGCGCTTCACGTATTATTTGTTGCTCAACTGAAGCCATAATACGTTTGGTATCTCTTAAAGAGTTCACTAAAATACCGAGTAAAATAAGGGCGCATGTACCAAAAGAAAGCCAGATATAAAACCCGTAGCCTCCCATTGCAATAAAATCAGAAAAAGAGTCAAACTGCATAATTACCCCTTATTTAACAACAAACGCACCCACGGTCGGTGCTTTTCGCGTTGTAAAATTTCATTTTTAAGACGAATTAAAGTCACTGTTCCTACAAATGCAGCAAAGGCTAAAATATTAACCATAAGTGGCCAAAACATACTTGGGTCTATTGCTTTGGTGTCTAGTTTTGTAATGCTTGCGCCTTGGTGTAGCGTATTCCACCACTCAACTGAGTAATGAATAATAGGTAAGTTAATTACGCCCACAATCGCTAAAATAGAAGCCGCACGCCCTGCTGACTTCTTATCTTCAAATGCATGGTAAAGCGAAAGCACGCCAAGATATAAAAATAATAAAATAAGTTCAGACGTTAAACGCGCATCCCATACCCACCAAGCACCCCACATAGGTTTACCCCATGCAGCGCCAGTAATAAGCGCTATAGCAGTAATACAAGCACCAACAGGCGCTATAGCAATAACGGCAAGTTCGGCATTTCGTAGTTGCCATACAAGTGCAACAACAGCTGCAATAGCCATTGATGAGTAAGCCCCCATAGACAAAATGGCAGAAGGAACATGAATAAAGATGATACGGTAGCTGTCTTTTTGTTGGTAATCGGCAGGTGCAAAACCAAGCCCCCATACCCATCCAACAATCATACTAACTACAGTAACTACGGCAAAATAAGGCAGTAACGTATTGCATAACTGGTATGCACGCTCTGCTTTAGCATAGGGATGTAACCACTTCCACATTAACTTACACTCACTTTTAAAGCTGACGATATGGCAATTGGTGCGCTAATAATAGCAATAAGTAACATTGCACCAAGGATGGCAAGCTGCCCACTATAATCCAGCGACATGGTGCTGGTATCGATAGCCGACGTTGCAAAAATCAAAACAGGAATATACAAAGGCAGTACGAGTAAACTCATCAAAATACCCCCTTTTTGTAATCCTACAGTAAGCCCTGCGCCTATTGCGCCAATAAAGCTCAATAGTGGAGTGCCTAATAATAATGTTAAAACAGTCGCTGTTAACGCCGTACTTTCTAGGTTTAACAACAATGCAAATAGCGGCGTCATTAATACAAGCGGTAAACCTGTTACCACCCAGTGAGCAGCCACTTTAGCAAGTACGGTTAACGATAACGGGTAAGACGATGCAATTAACTGCTCCAATGAGCCATCATTAAAATCATCTCTAAACAGCTTATCCAAGCCCAGCATGGTAGAAAGTAATGCGGCAACCCAAATAATTCCCGGTGCCATTCTCGCTAGTAAACCAGGCTCAGGCCCGATTGCTAACGGAAATAATGAAATTACAATTAAGAAGAACAAAATAGGATTTACAATTTCAGCGCGCTGGCGAAACGCAAGTTTTACATCTTTGGTAAATACCGCACTAAATAGCAACCAATAAGAATGTTGACGAGTCATTAGTGACGATACTCCAGTGTAACCGTTTGCAAGTTACTAAAATGGGTCGTTAAGTCTTGGTGAGTCGTTAACAAAATAGCTCCACCGTTTAGTAAGTGCTCGGTAAATCGCTGCTGTAAAAAGGCAACACCGCTTTTATCAAGCGCGGTAAATGGCTCATCAAGTACCCATAATTTAGCATCACTTAACCAAAGCCTAACCAAAGCTACACGTCTTTGTTGTCCAGCAGATAACATTCTAACCGGTACATCTTCAAGTCCAACAAGGCCAAGTTGCGCTAAAATGGGATACAAGTCAGGCTGGTTTATGTAGCCATTAATTTGTAACCAATGACGAACATTTTCAACTGCACTAAGCTGAATATTTACACCTGTTTTGTGGCCTATAAAGAGTAGTTCTCTGGCATACTCTTCGTAATACTTAGATATAGGCTGTTCTTGAAATAAAACAGCCCCTTCATCAGGCACAGAAAAGCCTGCGATAATACGCAATAGCGATGTTTTACCAGCCCCATTAGGACCCGCTAATTGCATGATTTGACCGCTATTAAGGCTAAAATTAAGATCCGCAAACAAACAACGATCTTGCTTGATGCAGGTGACGGACTTAATGTGTAACAAGATGACGATTCTCTCTGCCAAAAATTAGGCGTTAGTCTACCATAATGATAGGGTAATACGAATATTGCTTTAAAATCGATTCACTTAAAATAGAGAAAACTTGATTTAAAATAATGAATACGCCAACGCAAATAACATTATCTAATTCATTGGTTATCAATCAATCGACAAACCCTCAAACCAATGAGTTATCGCAATTACCTAATGAGGTACTTGCGGCTAAAAACATTCAATTTTCGAAAGACTCGATTACGCTTGATGTATTTATTGATAAACATTGGCAAACATTAAGACTTGGCACTACAAGCGCACCTCAAAATTTACAAAAAATAGCCAGTGCTAACATACAACTTAGTCCCGATGGCAAACAGCTCAACATCACACCAAACACTACAACCCTTACTTTAAATCAACCAGTACAATTACAGCGTTTATTAAATTATGTAAGCACGGGCACTGAGGTACAAAGCAAACCAATGGATTTACAAGTGGTTATGTCCCCTACCCCAAAATTAGTAATTGATAAACTTAACGCCAGTATTGCCATAAATAAAGACGTAGCGCAGTTACTTTTAACCGAGCAGCCTTTAAAAGTAGTTGTTAGCACGACTAACAAAGGCGCACAGCTTAATGTTATTAATCGCTTTGCAGATACAATTCATACGCAACCACTTAGCCAAACTAAACTTACTAAATTACTCGTGGCCTTATTACCTAGTGCGCAACTTCAAGCAACACCTAAACTAGCTATTTTGACTGATCCTCAAAAGTCAGGTTCGTTTACGACGCCTATTACTAATCAACAAGTTAGTGAGCTACCTAGCACGCCCATTAAGGTAAATTTAATAAATCAGGCTGATAAATTACTTATTAAAACCGATACTAATAATATAAAAGTGACGCTTAATAACTCATTTTCTAAACCGTTTAACGAGTTACTTTTAGCTCAAAAAAGCAGTGTCTCTGAAATACATTTTTCTGCGTCCACTATTAAAGCAAGCCCACTGCTTACACCTGATAGCCCAATAAAGTCGTGGCTACAAAATAGCTTTAGTGATTTAAAAACGCGAATTAATGATGCAGTTAAATATTTTGAAAGTAAGCCCTTTGCAGCAGCAAATAAATCTGAGTTAATGCCGCCGTCTGGATCATCTGCGATACAAAGGCCGGGCTTAGTTACGCAATTAACAGTATCACCGTTAAATAGAGTTAACATTACTCAAAATGTAAGTACTGCGTTAAATAGTAATACGAGCAATACTTTACCAGAGCACTTTTCAAGACTCCCGCCACTTGTACAATTAACTCAGCAAATAAAAGGAAGTGTTAGTGTTTGGCAATCACCTTCAAACACAGCAACAACCTACACGCCAATAACAAGTAACATTACTCAAAATGAAGTGGCGAGCGCTAAGCCAAGTAATTTAAACGCGAGTCAATTGAGTGCTCGGAGTATTAGTACTAACAGTAAAGTTGATACGTTAATTAAGCCTACAAGTGAAGTTGTTACTAAAGGGCAAACAACGTCTTCAGTGCAACCAGTAATAAACGGCAACAATCAAAACAGTGTAAACCCAGCCTCGATTAAAAATATGCTCCCATTAGCAGAGCCGTTATCTAATATTGCCTCTCGTAGTCAAATGCTACAACCAATAGAAGCAAAGCTATTAAGCACACTATTAAAGCTTCCTGATGCCACAATCCCTACGGATAGAGTAGCTGGTAACAAACAGCTTTTAAGTAGTCAAATTACTGATATTACAAATAGAGCAACAAAAGAAACGCCCGATTTAACTCGCTTAATTAACCAAGCATTTAATCGCATGGTCTCAAGTAATAATATTAACCCTGCGACCATACAGCGTGAAGTATTAGCCACCTTACAACCATCTCAATTAACGGGTGACATACTACAAAGTAGCTTCACTAAAGGACTTGAACAAGTTGCAGTGAGTATTTTAGCAGCCCCTATAATTAGCCAATCAGTAACACCGATAAGCTTTAATAACCAAACTGGCTTAGATGCACTTTTACAAGTACTCATACCTACTTTTAAAACAGGAAACGCGGGAGCAAAAATACTTGAGCAACTGCAGCAAGCTCAAGTTCAAGCATTGGCTAGCGAAATCGTACAAGTTAAAAACACACTTACCCAAGTAAGTGTTTCAACACCAAATCAGCAACCTGACACAAACCCGCTTGCACAATTTTTATTACCAATGAAATTGCCGCCTGAGGCCGCCCAAACAGAAATAACATTGGGGCAATATAAAAAGCCAAGCGCAGATAAATTAGAAGATAAAAATGTATGGTTTATCAGGTTAAACTTTGATTATGCACAGATTGGGCAGTTACAGATTACCGCTGAGTTAATGGATAAAGCACTCGATTGCCAGCTATTAGCCTCGAGCCAAGAAGTAAGCGCAATTGCTCACCCTCACTTAGATAATTTAAGATCCAAACTAGCTAAGCATGGTTTACAAGTTGGAGAACTCAACTTAAAGCGAGGCGATACAAATAATCAGGCATTTTATAAATCTCATGCAATTATTAATATTAAGGTTTAGTAATGAGCGATGCACCCATTAATAAGTCAGCCATTGGGCTTTTATACGAAGCTGGCAACACCCCCACAGTAAGCGTAAAAGGGTTTGGTGAGTTAGCTGACGAAATAATTGCAGCAGCAAAATTAAAAGGGATTATGATCCACGAAGATGCAGCGCTTGCTAAAACGTTGTCGCATTTAAGCTTAGGGGAAGAAATCCCTAAAGAGCTTTATTATGTAATTGCAGAGCTTATTGCGTTTTCGTATGTATTAAGAGGTCAATTTCCGCCAGGCTGGCAAGACTTTCAAGGTAAGTTAAATATTAAAGCGTGAGATTATTTATACGCTTATAGCTAAAAAGGCGCTAAGCGCCTTTTTGTTTATGTAGTGAAAATAGTAATTCGGCTTCTGCTCGCGGTAATTCGCATTCGCGTATCACCTCATCGAGGTCCGCACCTAACTCAACCATTTTTACTGCACGAGAGTAAATTTTAGCATCAGGGTCATCGTATTTCTGCGCAGCTTGTTGTTGTATTAAATCTTGATTTTGTTGCTCAACCTCAAGCACTCGCTTACCAATACTTAAAAGCCCTGTTCTAAGCTCTGAAATTTCACTTCGCAAAATATGAGTTTGCTCTGAGCTATCTTTAAGCTGCTGTAATACAGCATTAATTTCATTCACTTGTTTGTTTTTTAATGCAATTATTAGCGCCAGCGATATAAGTCCTACCGCTAACGCTGATATAGCTATACTAAGTAACAGCATAATTTATTTGGTAAAGCTTATATATCGCTTAACTCATCCCATTCATCATCGCTGAGTAACTTGTTTAAATCGACTAAAATCAGTAACTCATTATCACGATTACAAACGCCTTGAATAAACTTAGCACTTTCTTCAGTACCAACATTTGGTGCACTATCGATTTCAGAGCTGCGTAAATAAACGACTTCAGATACGCTGTCGGCTAAAATGCCGATAACTTGCTCTTCAGCTTCAATAATTAATATACGAGAATTATCGGTTGCATCAGCAGCTAACAAACCAAAACGTGCACGAGTATCAATAACAGTTACAACGTTACCGCGTAAGTTAATAATACCAATAACGTAAGAAGGTGCACCTGGTACAGGGGCTATCTCTGTATAACGAAGTATTTCTTGTACTTGCATTACATTTACGCCGTAGGTTTCTTCCTCTAGCTTAAACGTAACCCACTGTAAAATTTCATCATTATTATCTGCGTTTTTATTTGCTGACAGTAATTTATCTTGATTCATGCTATTACCCCGTAATGGTCATTACTACTGACGGCTATCTAAGCCTTTCTCTAATAATATATTTAAATTATCTACATCTATTAAAGCACACATTTTTTCTTTTATAACACCAGCAAGCCATGGGCGCTTACTTTTATTTGTACGCCATTTTACATCTTCTTTACTCAATGTAATGTTATTTATCAACTTTTCAGCTAATAAGCCCCACTGGCTATCACCTAAGGTAATTAAATACTGATAATCTAAAGACGCCTCTAATTTATCATCATACTTTTCTGGCATTACCCAACGAGCAGTATCAACAACATTAAGCTTTTCTTCTCTGTTGAGCATAACGCCTTTAAACCACTTTGGCTTACCAAACAAATGATTTACTTCACCTAATTGATGTATACCGCCTAATGCTTTTAATGGTACAGCCAATGTTAAACCAGCAACTTCAAAAAATAATGCCTGAAATTCACCATCAAAATAGTCAGATTGGCTAGTGGTTATAATCTGTGGTTCTGGTTCTTCTGTAGTCGTACTTATCGGCTCTATTACTTCATCGTCAATGGCTTTATTAACTTTTGCGGCTTCAAAAATCGGTTCAACTATTGGCTTAATTTCAGAATTAAGTAAATCTTGATCAAATATTTTTTCTGCCGCTTTTATCTGTTCTTTTGGTTTTAAATGAATATGTTCTTGCTGCGAGTCGTGTGGCATTTGCTCAAGTAATTTTGCGACTGGCTCAAGGTTATCTACAGGCTCGTCTTCACATAACAAAGCCCCTAGGTATTGTTTCATTACTTTTTCATTAGCAAATAATTGCTTACTCATTCATTAACCTTGTTCAATTAAATATTCTAGCAGTGCTTTATATGCGTATACACCACGCGAACGAGGACAATACTCTACAGGCACTTTTTGCGCAAAGCTTGCATCTCTAAATTTAGTATCTACCGGTATCACACCTGGCCAGACTTTATCACCATACGTACTTTGAAGTGTTTTATATGCTTCTAACGATGCTTTAGTACGTTTATCATACATAGTAGGGATTATAGTATATTGATAATCTTTCGCTTGAGAGGTTTGCATTAATTCCATAGTGCGCATCATTCTATCAAGCCCTTTCAGTGCTAAAAATTCCGTTTGCACTGGCACTAAAATTCGCTCACTTGCTGCAAGCGCATTAACCATTAACACCCCTAAAACTGGGGGGCAATCTAAAATGGCATAATCGTAATGTTCACTGATTTTTGCAAGCGCTTTTTTTAGTATTAATCCCATACCTGTTTTATTTCCCATGCTTCTATCAAGCGTGGCTATCGCCATTGTTGCGGGTAAAATATCTAGGTTTTCAAGTGTTGATGGGCATAAAGCTTGAAGTATCTCTTCACTTTGCATGCTCGTGCCACGCGCAAAAATATCATATACACTGACTTCCAAATCTTCTGAGTCAATGCCAAAGTAATAAGTGAGTGATGCATGAGGGTCTGTATCAATAAGCAACACACGCTTACCCTGCAAAGCTAAAATACCAGCAAGGCTCACTGCTGTTGTTGTTTTACCAACACCACCTTTTTGATTTGCGACAGTCCAAATCTTCACATTACATCCTAATTACTGTTCATTGCGCGTTGTTATGCGAATACCACCATGAGGCAAACGAATTATTTTTATTGTATCGTCATCTGAAGGGAGCTCAATTTCAGGCTCTTCCGCTACTGGCTTAACGGCTTGTTCATCACCTTTAATGTCTTGTATCGGTGGTAAACCATACTTAGAAAGTGCAATAACAACTTTACGATTTTCTGCTCGCCCTTGTTCTGTATCGTTACTTACAAAAGGTGAATATTGACCATAACCTTCTATCGCCATTCTGGCAGAATTAATACCTAATGCTTCCAGCTCTACTAAAATAGATGTTGCTCTAGCAACCGAGAGCTCCCAATTTGAGCGAAATATTTCATTGCGAATACTTTCATCATCAGTATAGCCACGCACCCTAATATAGTTATCTACTGGAGCAATAATATCTTTAACAATTTTGACGACTTGTTTTGCCCTAGAATGTGCAACTGAGCTACCACTTGAAAATAACATACCTGAGCTTAGCTCTATAATCAGCCAATCTTGATTAAGCTCTAAACTGGCTTCTCCATCACGAATTTCATCAATAAGCGCTGACTGCAGCTTAGTAAGTAAGCTATCAAGTGGTTTTCCTAAATATTTTTGTTGTATGTTACTTGTATCACTTTGACCGTCGAGTAACTCTGGACCTTGTTCTTCTTTTAAAATACTTTCACCATAAAGAACTTCTTGTTCAGGTGTCACTCTATCAGTCAATATTCCATTACCATTGACGCCCTCACCTTGCTGGGAGTGCTGGCGGGCAGATTTATCAAAAACGTGTTCAAGGGAGTCTGACAATATTTGAAATTGTTCTTCTTTGTTGATCGCTATCGCATACAGCACCACAAAAAAAGCAAACATAATGGTCATGTAATCGGCATACGATACAAGCCAACGCTCTGTATGTTGACTTTTAGGAGCAGAGTGACGCAGTCGTCGGCGTAGCATGTTATTCGTCCACTAAATTAGGACGCTCTACACGATAGGCTTCAAGCTTTAATTCTATATTTACTGGGCTTTCACCAACGCTTATTGCAATCACACCTTCGGCAAGCATTTCATGGTAAAGCATTTTTTGCTCTACACGCTGTTTTAACTTATTTGCCATAGGTAAAAACAATAAATTAGCTAAACCAACACCATAAATGGTCGCAATAAATGCCGTTGCAACGCCTGCACCAAGCATTTGTGGATCGGTAATAAACGACATTGCCTGTATTAAACCAAGCACAGCACCTAAAATACCAATGGTAGGACTGTAGCCCCCCATCGCTTCATAAACACGTGCGGCTTCAAGCAAGCGATCGCGTTCTAGCAGTAAATCAATTTCAAGCGTGTCACGTAGTTTTTGCTCTGAGCAGCCATCTACAAGCAAGCTTAAACCTTTTGCTGCATATGCATCTGGGTGAGCTAGCGCTTCGTTTTCAAGCGCTAAGTAACCTTCTTGACGTGCCTTATGAGACCACCGCTTAACTTGCTCTATTGCATCTTCAATATCATATTGTGGCGCAACAAAAACCCAAGAGCTCATATTTAGCATTTTTTTAAAGGTACTTGCTGATGTTTGCAACATAACAGCACCAAGCGTGCCGCCTAATACAATAATAAGGGCAGGACCATTAAATAAAGCAGAAACAACGCCGCCTTCTAAAGAGTAACCTAGACCTATTGCACCAAGTGCTACAAATAGTCCAAATATTGAGAGTTTATCCACAACCTACCTCTCTCTTGATACGTGCTGCAACATCGCTTAATGCTAAACTTTCACTCGAAAGCCCCGCATTAGCAATGGCTTGAGGCATTCCATAAACAACACAGCTTTTTTCATCCTGTGCCCAAATGGTTGCACCCGTTTGTTTTAACATTCTTGCACCGTCACGTCCATCAGCGCCCATGCCTGTTAAAACGATAGCAAGCACATCGCCTTGATACGTTTTTGCTGCACTGGCAAAAGTTACATCTACACTCGGTTTATAACTTATTCTCTCGCTATGATCTTCAAATACGCGCAGAGTTCTATTTGCACCACGCCCTTCTACCATCATCTGCTGTCCGCCAGGCGCTAGATAAGCAGTTCCTGGTTGTAAGCGGTCACCTTGTTGCGCTTCTTTCACTTTTATTTGGCACAGACCATTTAAACGTGCCGCAAATGCAGGTGTAAAAGCAGCTGGCATATGCTGAATAAGCAAAATAGGATGAGGGAAATTAGCAGGCAATTGAGTTAATATAGTTTGTAGTGCAACAGGGCCACCTGTAGAAGTGCCAATAGCCACAAGCTGGTATTGCTTTCCACTTGCTCGCATTGAGGCAATATTTGAACCTGACGATGTTGTAGGGGCTGCTCTTTGAAAGCTTCTATCGGGTTGTTTTATCGAAGGCGTTAGTGTGTTTGTTCTTTGCGAAAGTGAGCTTGTTATCGGTTTAGTTGATATTACTGGCTTAGGTGGTGTTGCAGCTTTAAACGTTCGCGGTAAACGTCTTCGCCCTATATCTTTCACTTTATTTTGTAAAAGCTTTATAGCGTCTTCATTATTGCGAGCGATGTCTTCAAATTTTTTCGGTAAAAAATCCATTGCTCCAGCATCTAGCGCATCAAACGTTGCTGTTGCGCCATCACGTGTTAGTGATGAAAACATTAAGATCGGGGTTGGATTACTCGCCATTATCTCTTTAACTGCGCTAATACCATCAAGCACAGGCATTTCGACATCCATAGTGATCATATCTGGACGTAGCTGAGCTGCTTTTTCAACAGCTTCTCTGCCATTCACAGCAAAGCCTATAACTTGTATATCGCTATCTTGCTCAAGGATTTCGCTTACTCTGCGGCGAAAAAAGCTTGAATCATCAACAACTAAAACTTTAACGGCCATTTAGCTCTCTTATTAAATTTATGCGTAGGTATATATTAAATATATACCTACTTTATTATTAGCCTGCGTAATGTTTTAACATGTTTGGAACGTCTAAAATCAGTGCAATGCCACCATCCGAAGTTATTGTAGCACCTGCCATACCTGGTGTTCCTTGAAGTAACGCATCAAGCGGCTTAATCACTACTTCTTCTTGGCCAATTAATGAGTCAACAACAAAACCAATTTGCTGCGTACCAATTTGCACAATAACTACATGGCCTTTTGCTTTTCGCTGTGAACGATCTGAGCCTTTAACTAACCAGTGCTCGAGGTAGAATAACGGTATTGCCTTTTTACGCACAATAATTGTTAATTGCCCATCAACCACATTTGTTTTCGTTAAATCTAAGTTGAATATTTCACTAACACCTGCAAGTGGTAACGCAAATGTTTGTGCGCCAACAATTACCATTAAGGTCGGTAATATGGCTAAGGTAAGTGGTACTTTTATCTCTAAAATAGTACCTACACCTAACTCAGATTGAATACTTACAGAGCCGTTTAATTGGGTGATTTTAGTTTTCACCACATCCATTCCAACACCACGACCTGAGATATCAGATATCTCTTCTTTTGTAGAAAAGCCAGGTGCAAAAATTAGGTTGTATGCTTCAGTGTCAGAAAGTCGACTCGCTTGATCGTGATCGAGCACGCCTTTACTAATTGCTATTTTTTTCAGTTTCTCAGCATCCATACCAGCGCCATCATCTTTAATGGTCAACAAAATATGGTCGCCTTCCTGAGACGCTGATAAAGTAACATTACCTGTTCTAGGCTTACCGGCAGCCTCACGAACAGCTGGCATTTCAATACCGTGGTCAACTGAGTTTCGAACTAAATGCACAAGCGGATCGGCTAGTGCTTCCACTAAGTTTTTATCTAAATCGGTTTCTTCACCTACAAGTTGTAAGTCAATGTCTTTGTTTAAGCTGCGTGCTAAATCGCGTACTACGCGAGGGAAACGACCAAATACCTTTTTAATTGGTTGCATTCGTGTTTGCATAACCGCGCCTTGAATATCAGCAGTCACTACATCTAAGTTAGAGATTGCTTTACCCATTGCTTCACTGTCTGAGTTGGTCGCTAAACTAACCAAACGATTTCGCACAAGTACTAACTCACCAACCATATTCATAATTTGGTCAAGTCGTTTTGTATCTACGCGAACTGTCGTCTCTGCTGCTGGTGGCGCTGATTTTTTAGGCGTTGCTGGCGCTGCTTTAGCAACCGGTTTTTCTACCGGTTTAGAAGCGGGTGCTTTTACAGGTTCTGGTTTTTTTACAGGCACACTCGTTTTTGCAGCTGGTTTAGCTGGAATATTGGGCTGTTTCACAGCTGGAGTGCTTTCTATTGATTTAGGTGCAGTGCCTTTGCCATGAAGTTCATCGAGAAGCGCTTCAAATTCATCATCACTAATTTCATCATCTGATGAATTAGCAGTATTTGACGCTGGTTTAGCTGATTCTACAGGCGCTTTAACTGCACTACTTTGCTCAGGTGCTTTACTCGCAACCTCACCAAAACTGCCAACTCCATGTAACTCGTCTAATAAGCTGTCAAATTCATCATCAGTAATATCACCATTAAAATCACTACTACTTGCTACTGGCTTTTCAACTGCAGGACCTTGTCCTTTACCGTGTAGTTCATCAAGTAAGTTTTCAAATTCATCTTCAGTGATTTCGTTTATTTCAGCGTCACTAACCGAAGGAGTTCCACTAAACATTTCATCAAATGCAAATGGATCTTCCTCATCAGCTATTGGCGTATCAACTACTTCATCAAGAGGTTGTTCAACGTCAGTTTCTGAAGCGACTCCGTTAAGCTCGGCTTCTGTTGGAGGTAGGCCCAAAATATGGAGGGTTTGAAGTAACTCAGGATCTGCTGGTTCCGGCTTATCCCTATTTTGGATAGTCGCGAACATTTCATTAATGGTGTCGAGCGCTTGTAAAATAACATCCATTAACTCTGAATTGACCGTTCGCACGCCTTGACGTAGTAAATCAAATACGTTTTCAGCGCCGTGGCAAGCATCAACAAGTTCTGTCATAGCTAAAAAGCCTGCACCACCTTTTACAGTGTGAAAGCCTCTAAATATGGCATTTAGTAACTCGGTATCTTCTGGATTATTTTCCAGTTCAACTAACTGTTCAGATAAAAGCTCTAGGATTTCTCCTGCCTCTACAAGAAAGTCTTGTAAAATATCTTCATCGACTTCAAACATGCAGTTACTCTCCTCTTAGAAGCCCAAACTTGATAAAAGATCATCGACTTCATCTTGATCAGACACAACATCATTACGCGATTCTTTATCAATAATAGGGCCTTCAGGACCTGCTAAAGTTTGTGTGGCAACTGGTTCTTTTATTTTTTGTTGTTCTACTTTATTCGCTGTGTTGTCACTGTCATCTTGTTCAGCAAACGCTGTTAAAAGATGAAGTAAGCTTTCTTCTACTTCTCTAACAAGTTCTATAACACGGCGAATAACTTGACCTGTTAAGTCTTGATAGTCTTGAGCCATTAGTACATTTGTCATTAAGCTTTGAAGCTCATCCGTTTTATGATGAGAGTTATTCATAAACTTATCGATACTATGGCAAAGTTGTTTAAACTCACCAAGCTCAATCTCCCGACTCATTAAACGATCCCATGTCGGTTTGATATGAGATATTTCATCTGCAAGTTGCTGTGCTATAGGTAAACTAGCCTCAACAGCATCCATTGTTTTATTAGCCGCATTTTCTGTCATTTCTATAACATAATTAAGCCGCTTTTTAGCATCTGGAATCGCATCTGTCGTTATGTTAGTTAAGCGAGTATCAAGCTCAAAGCTTTTAAGTGCTTCGTGCAGTTGACGAGTCAACTTCCCAACTTCAGCAAATAATTTAGACTGCTCTTGCGAAGCTGTCTCTAAAATCAACTGATTAGCTTTATCTTGCTCATCGTTTTCTAAATAAATGACGAGTTGACGAGCTTGTTCTAACGTTATTTGAGGCGCAGCTGGTGCTGACATAAGCCTCTCCCCCATCATTAGCCTAAGCGTTCAAATACTTTTTCTAATTTAGTTTTTAATGTTCCAGCCGTAAATGGCTTAACAATATAACCATTAACGCCAGCTTGCGCTGCAGCTATTATTTGTTCTTTTTTAGCTTCTGCCGTTACCATCAGTACAGGGATATGTTTTAACTTATCATCTGCACGAATTGCTCTTAGAAGGTCAATACCTTGCATTCCCGGCATATTCCAATCTGTAACCACAAAATCAAATACTTGATTTTGTAACATAGGCAAAGCTGTAGACCCGTCATCAGCTTCTTGAACATTAGTGAAACCTAAGTCACGTAATAGGTTTTTTATAATTCGTCTCATCGTTGAAAAATCATCAACTACAAGAATTTTCATGTTTTTATCCAAAACATCCCCCAGTGAGGTATTAACCTTAGTTTACTTACTACTAGTTTATCCAGTCATTGATTTTAGCTTTAAGCTTAATCATCGCCTGACCATGTATCTGACTTACACGCGATTCGCTTACATCGAGTATATGTCCTATTTCTTTTAAATTCATTTCATCGTTATAGTATAAAGAAAGTACCATTGCATCACGCTCTGGTAATGACTTTATTGCATTTAGCAAAGACTCATTAAACCGATCATTTTTAACATTATTAAAAGGTTTGTCTAGCGCTAAATCTTGGCCTACGGGAGTAATAACATCCTCATCTACACCAAGGTCTTCTATGCCTAATACTTTACTGGTATTAACATCATTTAAAATATGATGGTACTCATTGAGTGAAATTTCAAGTTTTTCAGCAACTTCTGTATCTGTTGGTTCGCGATTCAGACTGCTTTCGAGCCCAGTAATTGCTTCTGCAACTTGTCGGCTTTTACGGTGTACTGAACGAGGAGCCCAATCACCACGACGCATTTCATCAAGCATAGCCCCGCGAATACGAATACCGGCGAAGGTTTCAAAGCTTGCGCCTTTTGTTGCATCAAAGTTTTTTGAAGCTTCTATTAAACCTATCATTCCTGATTGAATTAAATCATCAAGCTGAACGCTAGGTGGTAATCGAGCAATTAGATGACATGCCACTTTTTTAACAAGTGATGCATGTTTCTCAACAATCACATTTAAGTTTTGTGTTGATTGATATCCCATAGCTCTATTCACCAATGTTGTCATAATTAGCCGTTTACTAGTTTCTCAATGAAAAACTCTAAATGCCCAGATGGTTGATTTGGTATTGGCCATTTAACTGCTTTTGTCGCCAGCGCTTTAAACGCGAGAGCGGCTGGCGAACTTGGAAAGAGCTCAACAATCACCTTTTGGCGACGTGTTGCTTTGCGCATATTTTCGTCATAAGGAACCGTTGCTACTAGCTCCATTGAAACATCTAAAAAGCGATCGGTAACTTTAGATAGTTTTGCAAACAATTCAGTGCCTTCACGCATACTGCGGACCATATTGGCAACAATTTTGAACTTATAAACACCGTGCTCGCGGCTTAATACTTTAATAAGTGCGTAAGCATCGGTTATTGATGTTGGTTCATCGCACACTACAACCATTACATCTTGTGCTGCTCGTGAGAAGCTTAGCACCATGTCTGAAATACCAGCGGCTGTATCTACAATTAAAATATCAAATTCGGTATTCAATTCGCTAAATGCACGAATTAGCCCGGCATGCTCAGATGGCGATAATTCAACCATACTTTGCGAGCCCGATGTAGCGGGTACAATTTTAATACCAGCAGGGCCTTCAACTAAAATCTCGTCAAGCTCACATTCACCTGACAAAACGTGTGATAAATTGCGCTCTACACGTAAACCAAGCATCACATCACAGTTTGCTAAACCTAAGTCAGCATCCAGCACTAATACTCTATTACCTTGTTGCCCTAGTGCAATAGCGGTATTTAGAGAAACATTTGTTTTCCCCACCCCACCTTTACCACCGGTTACAGCGATAACTTTTACGCCGTTGTTATTGTTTTGACTCATTTTGCGCAGGCCGCTTGCTTGATCTAATACTGTGTTAATCATACATCCCTACTGTACTTGGCGCCACTGCTTGGTGCCTTGAATGTTGTGCTTTTGTTCTTTTTAAATATAACTGCTCAGCCTTTTTCACTAGTTTTTCAGCATTTGCAACACGAATATCTTCTGGCACTCGTTGACCGTTAGTAAGATACCCTATTGGAAGGCGATTTTGAATCGCAATACTAATTATCTCACCTAAACTTAATGATTCATCTAACTTAGTGAAAATACAACCACTTAACTGTACTTTTTTAAAGTGACGTACTGTTTCTTGTAATACATTAATTTGTGCCGTCGCGCTTAGTACTAAGTAGCTGCGAATATCCACACGTTGGTTACGCATTAACGTGTTTAACTGCTCAGTTAAACGTAAATCTCGCTGACTCATACCTGCTGTATCAATTAATACTAGACGTTTATTTCGTAAATGATATAAAACTTCAGCTAATTCATTAGCATCTTTAACTTGCTTTACACCACAACCAATAATACGGCCGTAAGTAGCAAGCTGTTCATAAGCACCAATTCTGTATGTATCAGTGGTTATTAAGGCCACTTTATCAGCGCCATATTTTTGTGCGCCTAAAGCTGCAAGCTTAGCAACTGTTGTTGTTTTACCAACACCTGTTGGACCCACTAACGCATATACACCACCTTGGCGAAGTATTTCATTATTGGTTGTTTGCATTTGATCTTCGACCATCGTTAACAACGCTTTCCAGCCTTGCTTACGAGATACATCATCAGGTACAAAACATGCCATTTGTTGCGCTACTTCTTTATCAATACCCATACCGACTAAGCGGTCAACCATGCAAGCGCGTGTTGGATCGCGACGCGCCATATCTTGCTGCATTAAGCCCGATACTTGATGCTCAAGCAATTGACGAATTGCGTTCATTTCTTCACGCATTGTTGTCATTTCTTCGCTTTCATTATTGGGTGTTTGTTGGCGAGCAGTTACTGGACTATCTAAATCATCAAAGTCGCTGTCTAAATCATCAAAACCTAAGCTATCCGCTTGAGTTTGTGGACGAACTGGCGCTGCATTTTCAGGAGCAAACATATTTTTAGTACGCTGTTCCATAACTGGTTCTTGATAGTTATCTGTAGTATCAATACCTGATTGTGAAAACATTGATGCAAGTTCAGGGGAGCGAGGACGCGGTGATTGGCGCTCTAATAAAGCTTGTAGGCTGTCAGCCACTTTTGCCTGCGGCTCTGGTTTGGCACGCTGAGGCTCTGGTTTTACAAAATTATGCATACTTTGCTGTGGTGCTTGAGCACGCGGCTCTGCAGTACGTTGTGGTTGCGCTGCTACTTTAGGGGCTGCTTTGTCATAATCAACTGCCGCTACAATTTCTACACCGTTAGCCAGCTTCTTATTTGACATAATAACCGCATCAACACCTAACTCATCTTTAACTTCTTTAAGTGCTGTGCGCATATCTTTAGCAAAAAAACGTTTAATTTTCATGATTCAACCCCTGTTAAAATCTTATTGTTGGCCTACAGAGCTAACAATCTTGATCTGTCTTTCGTCTGGTACCTCTTGATAAGACATCACTCTCAATCCTGGAATGGTGTACTTAACAAAACGAGATAACACAGTGCGTAACATTCCTGACGTTAGCAATATAGAAGGTTCACCGGCCATTTCTTGATTTTGATGCGCTTGTGTCAATGACACTTGAAGTCGCTCTGCAAGTCCAGGCTCAATACCGGCACCTTCATCGCCTGCATTTTGTAATGACTGATGCAACATCTGTTCCAACTCAGGTGCCAAGGTTATGACAGGGATTTCTGATGACATGCCCACCGCATCTTGAACAATTAACCTACGCAGAGAAATACGCACTGCAGCCGTTAATACATCAGGGTCTTGGCTACGCGGACCATACTCAACAAGGGTTTGAACAATTGAGCGCATATCGCGAATAGCTACACCTTCATTCAATAAATTTTGCAGTACTTTTACAATTGCAGTTAATGGCAGCACATCAGGTACTAGTCCTTCTACTAAGCGAGGATGGCTTTTAGCAAGCATATCAAGCAGGTTTTGAACTTCTTCATGCCCTAGTAACAACGCCGCACTGTTAGTTAATAACTGGCTAATATGAGTGGCAACTACAGTTGCTGAATCTACAACGGTATAACCTAGTGATTGAGCTTCATCTTTTTGATCAGGCTTGATCCATACTGCATCAAGGCCAAACGCAGGATCTTTAGTTTCAACCCCTTTAATTGGGCCAAATACTTGCCCTGGGTTAATTGCTAGCTCGTCGCCATGTTTAAGTTCGCTTTCACCTGTTGAAACACCCATTAGCGTTATTCTATAAGCATTTGGATCAAGCTCTAAATTATCGCGAATATGAACAGGTGGTACTAAAAAGCCAAGTTCTTGAGAAAGCTTTTTACGTACACCTTTAATACGATTAAGTAACTCACCACCTTGAGATTGGTCCACTAACGGAATTAATCTATAACCTACTTCTAGGCCAATTACGTCAACCTGTTGAACATCATCCCAACCAAGTTCTTTTTGCTCTTGTTTATTGGCAACACCTGTTGCAGCGCTTCCGCCACTGGCAGCTTCTTCGGCCTCTGCTGCAGCGGCTTTTAACTTAGTTTGCTGTGTGTAGTAAGCTAAATAACCCAGTAACGCACCTAAACTTAAAAAGGCAAAATGCGGCATACCAGGCACTAAACCCATGATGATCAAAATACCTGAAGCAATAAAGAGTGATTTTTCGTTACCTAGTTGTTTCTTAAATTGGTCCCCCATATTGAGCGACTCATTTTGACGTGTTACAACAATCGCGGTACCAATTGAAAGCAGTAAAGAAGGGAGTTGAGCAACTAAGCCATCACCAATGGTAAGTAATGTATATACTTCCATTGCGTTGCCAAAACTCAAATTATGTTGAATCATACCGACAAATAAACCACCAACAATATTGATGATTAATATAACAATACCTGCAATGGCATCGCCTTTTACAAATTTACTCGCACCATCCATTGAGCCGTAAAAATCGGCTTCGCGAGTTACTTCCTCGCGGCGGTCACGCGCTTGCTCAGCACTGATAAAACCAGCGTTTAAATCGGCGTCGATTGCCATTTGTTTACCCGGCATTGCATCAAGGGTGAAACGTGCAGATACCTCAGAAATACGCCCAGCACCTTTGGTAATTACCACAAAGTTAATAATAATAAGGATTAAAAATACGACCAAACCAACTGCGTAGTTACCACCAATAACAACTGAGCCAAACGCTTCAATTACTTTACCGGCAGAATCACCACCATTATGACCTTCAAGTAATACAACTCGAGTGCTGGCAACGTTAAGCGCTAAACGCATAATCGTAGCGATTAGTAATACAGAGGGGAATATACCAAACTCAACCGGCTTCATCGTGTAAACGGTCACGAGTAAAACCACTAATGCGAGGGCAATATTAAACGAAAAAAGGATATCGAGTAAAAATGGCGGTAACGGTAAAATCACCATTCCCAAGGCAGCAAGCACAAGTAAAGGAGTACCTACCCCTTTGGCATAGTCTTTTTTGTCTCTGTTAAGTTGTTGTAATACCGCTTTAAAACTCATAATTCTACAATTTCAAAAAATTGACACTACGTAGAATTAGCAATAACTATTCCAAGTTACTAAGTTAGCAGTTTAATACTTATAGTCGTCGGGGATTGGGAGCTTGTTATTGAGCTTAGTTGGACGTTTACCGCGCCCTTTATTAAAGCGCTTAAGCTGAAATACATACGCTAAAACTTGCGCTACAGCAGTAAATAGCTGATCAGGTATTTGCTCTCCTACTTCAGCCGTATGGTAAAGCGCTCGGGTCAACATGGGGGATTCTAAAATAGGTACTTCGTTCCCTATTGCTACTTTTCTAATTTGCATCGCCATTTCATCAATACCTTTAGCAAGTACTATAGGCGCACCTGCGCGCTCTGTATCGTATTTTAATGCTACAGAGTAGTGAGTTGGGTTGGTAACAATAACGTCAGCGTCAGGGACATCTTGCATCATGCGGTTTTGCGACATTTGCCTTTGTGTTTGCCTAATACGCGCTTTTATTTGTGGGTCACCTTCAGAATTTTTATACTCATCTTTAATTTCTTGCATGGTCATTTTAAGTTGTTTGTTATGGTTATAACTCTGAAATGGCGCATCGATGGCGGCAATAATAATTAAAGTGCATGAAAGGCCTAAAAACATCCAGCCCAAAATCTCTAAGGCATGAATAATATTACCTGGTGCACTTTCTAAACTTAAATGCAGTATTTCATCAAAATAAGTATTAATTAAAAACACAGCAAAACTTGCAACCAAACCAAATTTTAAAAGTGACTTTACAAGCTCAATAGCCGCTTGCGGGCCAAACATACGTTTAAAGCCTTTCATTGGCGACATTTTACTTGCTTTAGGTGCAGCGGCTTCCCAGCTAAAATTAAAACCACCTAGTAACGTATTCCCAATAAATGCAGCCAAAACTATAATTAATACAAACATAGCCATAGGAAACATTAAAGCATCTGCAACCTCTCCCCATACAGCAAACATTTTAGTGGTATCAAAGGCTTCGTTACGGTTTAAGCTAAGGGTTCGGCCCATTACATTGTATAAACCTTTGCCAATTTCAGGACCATACATCAAAAGCGATATAGCCGAAAAAATAAGTACAAACATGGTACCTAGCTCTTTTGAGCGTGCTATTTGGCCTTTCTTTTTAGATTCTTCAAGCTTTTTGGATGTGGGTTCTTCTGTTTTTTCTTGTCCTGAGTCTTCAGACATGACTTTCTCCTAAGGTGAGCAACCAACTAAAGTACACATTAGCTCAACCATTTTTAACCATTGAAACTCAAACTGAGTAACAAAGTTACCTAGTGTCGCCCAAATAATAATAAGTCCCGCTACCAAGGTAAACGGAAAACCAATAGAGAAAATATTTAATTGCGGTGCTGCGCGCGTCATAATACCAAACGACATATTAATAACGAGCATAGCCGTAAGCGGTGCAAGCGAGAGTACTAGTGCTGTAGTAAACATCCAGCCGCCCCAGGTCACTATGTCCCAGTAATGATCTACAGACCACCATGAGCCATCAATGGGTAGCACTTGAAAACTATGCACCACCATTTGAATCATCATTAAATGACCGTTAAAAGCAAAAAATAACAGGGTGGCCAAAATAAGGAAAAACTGACCCACAGCAGGCACACTCGCACCATTAGAAGGGTCAATAACAGAAGCGAAACCTAAACCCGTTTGCATCGCAAGTATTTGCCCTGCTAACACAAAAGTATTTAGTAAAAGTATAGATGCAAAACCAATCGCAACACCAATCAACATTTGTTGAATAACCACTAAAATCATCTCAAACGAAAATAGATTAGTGAATGAAGCTGGCGGTAAGACGGGGACAACAACAAAAGTTACAACAACTGATAAACCCATTTTTATACGCGTAGGAACATTTTTAGCCCCTAAGCCCGCCATAATCATAATCATTGAGCTAATGCGTACCAGGGGCAACAAAAAATCGCTCAACCATTGAATAACGACAGCAAATGGGTATTCCACGTTTAACCTGCAATTTCAGGAATAAGTAATACTAGGCGAGTAAAAAAGTCCATTAGCTCTTGAGTAAGCCAATGCCCACCCACAATAAGCGCACTAATGGTAATTAATAAACGAGGTAAAAAGCTCAATGTTTGTTCATTGATAGACGTTGCGGCCTGAAACACAGCAACCACTAAACCAATAATTAAGCCTGGGACTACAATTGCAGACACCAGCTTAATAACTAAAAAAAGAGCGTCACTTAGGATATCAACAAAAATTTCCGGTTCCATGTTGTACTCCTATTGTTGGGTCATGTTAATGCTTTGCATACTAAGTCCCTAAACCAAAGCTTTTGGCTAGAGTCCCCATCACTAAGCTCCAACCGTCTACAAGTACAAATAACATAATTTTAAACGGTAAGGACACAATCATGGGTGAAAGCATCATCATACCCATCGCCATTAATACTGAGGCGACCACTAAATCAACAATTAAAAATGGGATAAAAAACATAAACCCTATTATAAATGCGGTTTGCAGTTCACTGGTTACAAAGGCGGGTATAAGAACTATTAACGGTGTATCTTGTGGCGAACCTAGCTGATCGTAACCGGCAATTTTAGCAAACGTTTCTAAATCTTTTAAACGCACTTGCGAAAGCATAAAGGCTTTCATTGGCTCTTTAGCCAGCTCTAAAGCTTGTACTGAAGTAACCTGCTCATTTAAGTAAGGTTCTATAGCTCGCTCGTTTACCTGCTGATAAATAGGCGACATTATAAAAATACTTAGAAAAAGCGACATCCCTAATAACACTTGGTTTGACGGTGTTTGCTGTAAACCAATTGCTTGGCGCAAAATGGCGAGTACAACAATTATTCGTGTAAAGGAGGTCATCATAATTATGGCAGCCGGTATAAAACTCAGCGCCGTCATAATTGCTAAAACTTGTAACGTTACTGAGTAATCCTGTGTGCCATCAGCGTTTGTTGTAATAGTAAGCGCATCAATTCCTTCTGCGCTTACACTTGGTACAAACACCATGGCAAAAATAATAAGCAGCCACTTTGTCATAGGTTTAATTCTTTTTATTTTGGTTTGATTGCGGGTTTAAAAGTTTACCAAATCGTTTAGCGAGTTCAGGTAGTTCTTTTTCACTTAATGGGGTTTCTAACTTGTGTAAGTAATTAATACTGTGGGGAGTTACACCAAGTAAATGCTGAGCATTATCTATCTCAACAACCATTAAACGCTCGCGAGAACCCAAAGGTAGACTTCTGACTACTTTAAATTCATCGCTGTTTGCTAAATTTGGATTAAGCTTTTTAACAAAAAATGCCAGCACAATAATTAGTACTAGCACCATTACAAGCGACAGCACCATAGAGAGTATATCTCCAGTGGGTGTTGCCACATCTGCTTTTGAAAAAACGGAACTCGTTAAAGCAACTAATAAGCTCATCGTAGTTTTTTGATCCGCTCTACTTGGCTTATCACGTCAGTTAAGCGAATACCAAACTTGTCGTTTACTACAACTACTTCACCATGGGCTATCAAAGTACCATTAACTAACACGTCTAGCGGCTCGCCCGCAACACGGTCAAGCTCAACAACAGAGCCTTGGTTAAGTTGCAATAAGTTACGAATATTAATTTTAGAGCGTCCTACTTCCATTGAAATAGTAACGGGGATATCTAAAATAGTGTCGAGTTTTCGTTTTTCATCGCCACTCATTTCGTGTTTTGAATCACTTAACTCATCAAGCTCTGCAACATGTGCTTCGCTACTATCATCTGGAGCTTCGGCTTCTGCTAATGCTGCTGCCCATTCATCCATTGTGTCTTGATCATCGCTCATACTTTTAACCTTTTAATCAATTACCAGTCTAAGTCTACACCGTCAGAGAGGTGTAAATCATCTTCTAGTTCTGCTAATTCTGCATCTGAGTCAATTTTCTTGCCGCCTTTGGTAAATACATGCAGCTCAGATTTAACTGAATCAGGTCGTTTAATTTTTTCACTAATTTGAAGCGCAACATTATCGCGAGAGCGACCCATTTTGGCTCTAAATGTAGGTAGTTCTTCAACAAACACGGTTATATGCTCAGGCATTTCAACCGGAATAATATCACCGGCTTTGAGTTCCATAATTTGTTTTAAGGTTAAATCAACTTCAAGTAACTGAGTTGATATTTCAACCTCTACATCCATTATTTCATCGCGAAGCGCTTTGCTCCAACGTAAATCAGTATCTTCAGTATCAGACTGAACACCCGCATCTAACAGCTCTCGAATTGGCTCAAGCATTGAATACGGAAGTGCAATATGAAAATCGCCACCGCCGCCATCGAGCTCAATATGGAAAGAACTAATAACCACAACCTCAGTTGGGCTTACAATATTAGCCATAGCTGGGTTTACTTCAGAATCGAGATATTCAAACGATACATCCATAACCGGTGCCCAAGCTTCTTTATAATCTTCAAAGATTATTTTAAGGAGCATTTGTACAATTCGGCGCTCTGTTGGGGTAAATTCTCGGCCTTCTATTTTTGCATGATAACGCCCGTCACCACCAAAAAAGTTATCTACCAAAATAAACACAAGTCGTGCTTCCATGGTAATCAGGCCAGTGCCTTTTAAAGGTCTAAAACGCACCATATTTAAGCTGGTTGGAACAAATAAAGTATGAATATACTCGCCAAACTTAATCATTTGCACGCCGTTAATAGACACCTCTGCGGTGCGGCGCATCATGTTAAATAGGCTAATTCGCATATGACGAGCAAAGCGTTCATTAACAATTTCCAGCGTCGGCATACGACCACGCACGATCCGATCTTGCGAAGAAAAATCGTACTGAAGCGTACCTCCCCCGCCATCTTCACCGTCGTGTATATCTTCCTCTTCAACGTCATCAACGCCATGTAATAGCGCATCAATTTCGTCTTGGGATAATAAATCGCTCACGCTAACCCCTTATTGCATCACAAAGCCGGTAAACAATACCCGCTCAATTACTTTGCTGCCTTCAACATCCATTAAGGCTTTTTGTACCTTTTCAAGTGCAGAAAAACGAAGTGTTTCTTTACCAGAGCTCGTACTTAACTCATCAGCAGTTGTAGTAGAAAACACACTTAGTAGCGTCCCTTCTATTAGTGGAATGTGTTTTTTAGCTGTTTCTTCATTTACTTCGCCACGTACCAGTAACTGTACTTTAATTTGCACAATCCTGTCGCGACTTGAGCCAGGCACGTTAAATACAAATGGGCGTGGCATTGACACATATAAAGCACTGCCTATCTCAGCTGAATCACCAAATCCGGTTGACAGTTCTGCAGAGATTCCCGCTTCTTCATCTAAGGTTTCAACTGACGCATCCGAACCCGACATAAAAAAGTAACCCGCAGCACCAACTACAATAAGTAGTACAGCTACTATGATTATTATTAGTTTCTTTTTACTTTTACCGGTTTCTTCAATTTCTAAACTTGTTTCTTCAGCCATCATGATTCCTTTAATCGCAAAGGTACTTGCTTGTTTTAGTTATTATAATAGCAGCACTTAGGCATAGTAATCTATTGATGATGAAGTTTGTTGTCGAGAACTTTGTGCAGTGTTATTTGCTTGCTCGTCGTTTTCATCATTAACTGACTTATTATTAGCCATATTACCTTGGGGTCCACTCTCACTTTGCTCAGCAGTTTCGCCACCTGATTGCCCATAAGAAATAGTACTTTCACCAAGCTCTAACCCTTGTTGCGCTAACATTTCACGTAAGCGCGGCATTGATTGTTCAAGTGCTTCTTTGGCTTGCTGGTTTTGTACTACAAAGTTTATATGTGCTTGTTCTGCATCGCTACGAATACGTATTTGCATACTGCCCATTTCGGGAGGATCTAGGCGAATTTCTGCTTCTTTGTTATTAATGCTCAGCATTGAGCTAACGCGCTCTTGCAGTAATTTAGCTGCATCACTTTTAACAATATTAATTGCCTGCATTACACCAGGATCAATACTTACTTGCTTAACTTGCGATGTACTTTGTGATTGTTGAGTTTGTATTATTTGGGTATCAAGTAAGTTCTGCTCGTAATTTAATGAGTCGTATTGGCTTAATGTGCTCACTTGGTGAGTATTTAAAGCAGCTGTAATTTGCGTAAATACTTGTGCTACGCGTACAGGGGTTTGTTCTGCAGTTATTTTTTTAAGGCCATCTTTTTGTAATTCTTCAAGTGATTTTAATAAATCATCACCCTTAGTTGAGGTTGTTACGACTTTATTTAAATCAGCCCCTTCGTTTGTCGATGTCTTTAAGCTTAACTTTTGTGGATTATATACTGTATTAGGAGTCTCTGACGCTACAAACGTTTTTGAGTCGGTCTTAGCGGTATCGACAAGCCCTATTTCAATTGAGGCTTTTAATTCATTAACAGTTTGCTGAAGCACTGCCAATTGCTCGCCTCTAGGTTGCTCTGTTTTAATATAAGCGTTTAATTGCGTTAATAAGCTTTGTTTTTCAGTTGTATTAAGTGAATTGATTTCTGCGCTAAAAGGTTGTTTTGTTACCGTGCTCTGCGTTTTTTCGTTATCAGTAATAAATTGCGCAAGCATTTGCTTAAGATTTGAAATGCTACTAGTTGCGTTACTGGTTGAATCAGTATTTTCTAATGCCTTAACTTGCGCGTTAAGTTGTGAGCGCTGCTCAGGCGTTAAACTAGCAATAACATTATTAGCTTTAATTAAGCTTGCATCTTTAGCCATTAACGTATCTATTGCTGCGCCTTTTTCAATCTCAGATGTCTGTGAACTTACTTGTATCGCTTCTGATTCAGTTGAAGGAGGTGTCTCTACAGATGCAGCTGCTGGCGTAGGTACTGGTGTTGGCAACACTATATTTTTTAAGTTTTTATCAACGGGTTTCCCTTGAGCTAACTGCTCCTTTAAATCCATTGAAACTAATTCAGCATCATCAACTATGGGCCCAATGCTGTCATCGGGCTTTTTATTTATAGAATTTAATGGCCCTTCAATAGCTTCAGCAACACCACTTTTACGATGCTTGCCTTCATTTAATGGTAATGAATTTAAAGGTAGTGAGCTTAAGCTATCGCTTTTTGAATCAGTTAATTTAGCCGTTTTAGAGTCTACATTAGTGGCAATTGGATTTTTCACTACACTGGCTGTATTCGCTTCTTCAGCCGATACTTCATCACTTGTATTAGTGGATGCAATTATTGGTGTGCTTTGTAATTGTGTATTCTCTATTTCTGTGTTTTCTATTTTGGTATTCTCTGCTTGTGTAGCTTCTAGCTCTGCATTTTCTGATTCTAAACTGTTAGTTGCATCGAACGGCTTATTGACCGAAGTGCTCATTGCTTGTGCTGAATTAATTTGATCAAGCATCTCAACAGACACAAAAGTAACTTCGTCCGTTGTTACTTCATCTAGCTTTACGCTCAGATTTTCATTTTCTTCTGGCTGTTTATGCTTAGGTATGGCAATCGAATTTTCGGCATCGGGATTTTTATTGCCTTTAAGCAATGGCTCCATAGAGTTATGCGCTTCGTTTAGCTGACTTAAAAATTCATCGCCTAAATTTCCTTCGCCATTAGCTAAGCTATTGTCTTTAAAAGCTAATAGTGAATCTTTTTCAGAAGAAACTAAAAACGAAATGTTATTCATCGCCATAAATCACCTAATACCATTACGGCAATATGCCACCGCATACCGCCAAAAGTTGAATTCCACTAAGTAACAAAGCAATTAACGTGCCTGAATTACAAAGCTTTACGACGTTGAAAAAACTGATTAGCTGAAAATTCATCTAACATTTTTTGCTCATTTTTTGCCATTAACGCATTTGCTTTAAGTTTTTGATTTTCGATTAATTTGGCAACTGCTTTAGCTTTAATTTGCTGCTTAAGCCATAGAGTTTTGCGTTGAGTAACAACTTGCTTAGCGGTATTTACGGTACTTGCTTGTTGGCGAATTGCCTCTTCAATTTTAGCTATAAAAGCATGGTACTGACCAAACCCTGCACTAGATAAACCCGACTTACCTTTTAGGTGTAACTGCTGAGAGTATTCAAGTCTAAAATTGTTTAAACCTTGTAACTTTTGTTGATTCGATTGCAAGTTTTGATTAGCTTGTAAGTAACTCATGCGCAAATTTTCTTCTTTATCATTTTCAATTTTGAGCAATAAATCGAGTTTGTTTTTGGCCATTATGCTTGTCCTAGTAACTGAGCAAGACCTTGCAGACCATCATCGTAACTAATGACATCTCGCATACCTTGTTGTAAAAATGCATTCACTCTTGGCATCATATTTATAGCTTGGTCGAGCATTTGATCGGTCCCTTTTTGATAAGCGCCTAAAGTAATCATGTCTTTGTTTTGTTGATACATTGAATACACTTGTTTAAGCACTCGGGCTTGTTGCATATGCGGCTCAGAAACAACTTGAGGCATAACACGCGAAATCGACTTTTCAATATCTATAGCGGGATAGTGCCCACTGTCAGCTAAATCACGCGATAGTACAATGTGGCCATCTAATATAGCTCGCGCTGCATCAGCAATAGGATCTTGCATATCATCGCCTTCACTCAACACCGTAAAAAAGGCGGTAATAGAACCTTGCCCTTCACCGCCATTACCAGCACGCTCCACCAGCGCAGGTAATTTAGCAAACACTGAAGGCGGATAACCCTTTGTAGCGGGCGGCTCGCCAACAGCAAGTGCAATTTCACGTTGTGCCATTGCATAACGTGTTACCGAATCGAGTAACAATAATACGTTTAAACCCTGATCTCTAAAATACTCTGCAATAGTTACGGCGCTCTCACAGCCTTTTAAACGCATAAGTGGTGATGAATCAGCAGGCGCTGCGACAACAACTGAACGTTTACGCCCTTCTACACCGAGTATTTCTTCAATAAATTCTTTTACTTCGCGGCCACGCTCCCCCACTAAGCCAACAACAATTACATCAGCTTCGCTACCTCGGGTCATCATACCGAGAAGTACTGATTTACCCACACCAGAGCCTGCAAATAAGCCCATACGCTGGCCTTGCCCTACTGTGATAACCGAGTTAATAGCACGCACACCTACATCCATAGGCTTAGTGATTGGTCTTCTTGAAAGCGGGTTTATAGTATTTTGCGCAAACTTTAAATGATGCTCAGCATTAATTTTACCTAAGCCATCTAGCGGTCGCCCTAAACCATCCACCACGCGGCCTAATAAACTCATCCCTACAGGCAAACCTAAATTATTTACTTGAGGAATAACACGCGCACCAGGTAATACACCAGAGATGTGGTCGTTAGGCATTAAGTACAAAGTTTGATCGTTAAAACCGACTATTTCAGCGTCTACAAAGCCGTTCATAGTTTCTATTTTACATTGGCTACCAACGGGTGCACGTAAGCCTCTAGCCTCAAGGGTAAGGCCAACAACACGCGTTAAAATACCTGCCACAGCAGGCGCCGGGGTTTTAATATGTTGTTGATATTGAGATAAGCGTTCGCTTAAAGGTGCACGTTGAGTTGACATAACACGCCAATAAAATAGTTAGATACCACTATTATGCAAAAAACTATCCAACGTTTCTTTGACACGTGTTTTAAGGGTCATGTCGAGTGACGATTGCGCTGTTTTAACTTCACAGCCACCGCGCTCAAGAGTGGGCTCTGCCATTAATTGCCAGTTATTATCAATAATGGTTTGTTCGCCGTAGCTCTCTTTTATGAGTTCTAAGTCTTCGGGGTTTAAATGGATTCGTACTTTTTCTTGCTCCGCATTAAGTGAATCAATACTTTGCTTTAACGTATGTAAAATCACATCAGGCGATGTTTTTACTTCTTGATAAATAACAGCTTCCGCCAACATGCTAGCTAGTTGTACTAATTGCTTCTCGGCTTGTTCGTCCACTTTATCTAGCGGTGCAGTTAGCCCCTCTAAAATGGCTTTTAAACTTGTTAACTGCTCTTCAATTAATGGTTTTACATCTTCAAGGCCTTGTGTTTTACCTTGATCTAAGCCTTCTTTGTAACCTGCTTCTTTACCTTCTCCAACACCTTTTTCAAAGCCGTCTATGTAGCCTTGCTCATGACCTTGTTTAAGGCCTTCTTCGTACGCGTCTTGTCTAATGCGTTCAAGCTCAACCATGGTAAGCGCAGGGAGTTCTGGTTCTTGTGGCTCATCAATAGGCATTTCTTCGGCTAATTCTTTTTTGTACAACTCACTAAGCGGTGTGCCGTAAGCCGTAGAGCGATTACCAAAGCTGCTCTCATCTGGTGCTACATCTGGAATAGCCCAGTTTTTTAATAATTCATCTGCTTCATCAGCCCGAAGTGTGCGTCCTTTGAGTTTGCTCATAGTTTACAGGAACTCCTCGCCACCGCCGCCGCCCAGCTGAATTTCACCCGAGTCAGATAAACGACGCGCTGTCGATAAAATCTCTTTTTGCGCCGCTTCTACTTCGCTTATACGTACCGGTGCCATTGCTTCTAAATCATCAGCAAGCATTTCGGCTGCACGCTTAGACATATTACCTAGTATTTTATCTTTAAGTGCATCATCAGCACCCTTAATTGCTTTCATTAGTACGTCTTGTTGTACTTCTCGTAGGATTGCTTGAATACCACGGTCTTCAACATCCATTAAGTTTTCAAACACAAACATTAAGTCTTGAATTTGCTGCGACATCTCTTCATCATGCTCACGAATAGAGTCCATTAACTGCCCTTCAACGTTAGTATCAAGGTAATTTAAAATATCTGCTGCAGCCTTCAAACCACCCATTTTAGCAGCTTGCGCACCTGCTTGGCCGGCAAATTGTTTTTCCATTATTTCGTTTAGCTCTTGCAGTGCTGCTGGCTGAACCTCTTCAAGGTTTGCAATACGCATGGTTAAATCTAAGCGTACTTTTTCAGGAAACTGAGAAATAATTTCAGCTGACTGTTCTGGCTCTAAATATGATAATACAATGGTTTGAATTTGCGGATGCTCATTGCGAATAATGCTCGCTACCTGCTTAGAGTCCATCCATTTTAATGAATCCAAGCCTTTAGCGCCTGAGCCCATAACAATTTGGTCAATAAGGCTAGCAGCTTTGTCTTCACCAAGGGCTGCTGTAAGCGCTTTTTTAATAAAGTCTTCTGACTGAAAACCAATGGTACTAAAGCTTTGAATTTGTTCTATAAACAAGTTGTGTACAGCGCTTATTTTAGCTTGTGATAAGTCCTGTAACCCAGCCATCGCCATACCCACTTTTTGCACCTGTTTAGGTTCTAAGTGTTTAAGGATTTGCGCGGCATCTTCTTCTGATAAACTCAAAAGTAATATAGCGGCTTTATCTACCCCATCTAGCTTATCAACATCAAAGGCTGGCGGGAGTTGTTTTTGTTCTTGATCAGTCATCTTCTGTTAACCACGCTTTGACTACTTGTGATGATAGTTCTGGTTCGTTAGCTACAAGGGCACGAATTGCTTTAAGTAAATCTTCGTCACCATGTAAATCCGGTAACTGCAGTGTACCATCACTTGAGAAACCAACCGAAGCAGAATCAAAGTCTTTATTTAGCATATCAAGCGTGTTGTCGCCAATATCTACGCCCGAACTTAATGCATCTTCGTCGTATTCTTCTAGTGTATCGTCTGGGTAAATTAAGCGTTTAAGCATTGGTTTTACTACTGCCATTATCAATACAATGATAACTAAGGCGCCTAATACAAGGCGGGCCATTTTCATAAACCAGTCTTGTTCCCACAGTGGCACTTCTATTGCTAAATTTGTTTCTTCACGTACAAACGGCACTGTTACGACTTCAAGTGCATCACCACGTTGCATATCAAAACCTACACCACCTTGTAGTAAGCGACGAATATTTGACAATGCCTCTACCGAGCGTGGAGTCATGGTTGTTTCACCGTTTTCTCCCACTTTAGCAATGTAGTCAACAGCAACAGACACACTTATTCTACGTATTACACCACTTTGCTGGCGCTTGTGCGAAATGGTTGTATCGAGTTCATAATTACGTGTAGCTTCTTTGTGGCTGCGTGTTGGAGAAGTAGCAGTGCCTGCACCACCTTGCCCCGCAACCTCAGGAATGTTCGAGTTTAACGGTGGCTGATTTGTAAGCGCACCTGGAATACCAACAGCTAGGCCGCCAATGTTATTTTCTTCAAATGTGGTTTCGCTTCTAACCGCTGGTAGGTCTGGGTTATAACGCTTTTGAGTTTCCTCAATCGAGCTAAAGTCCATACTCAAATCAACTTGAGCTGTATAGTTTGCAAGCCCAACAACCGGTATTAAAATACTGTCTATTTTTTCAAGATACTCTTGTTCGCGCTTACGTTCTAAATCGTATTCTTTACGAGAGCGTGCTGCTAATGAGCTTTGCGAACCTGAATTTAGTAATCGACCATTTTGATCGGTAACAGTAACTCGCATAGGCTCTAAACCCTGTACTGCCGAGGCAATCATATCAACAACAGAGTCTACTTCTTCACGGTCGAGTGAGCGACCACGCTTAAGCGTTAATACAACTGTAGCTGATGGTTTTTTTTCTCTGCGGGCAAATACGTTTTCTTTAGGAATGGCTAACAATACTTTGGCGCGAGTAATGTTGTTAAGTTCTTCAATGGTGCGGGCAAGTTGTTGCTCGCGGCCATGTTTTAGGCGTTCGCGCTCTAAGCGTTGGCTTACACCAAAGCCCATATCTTGCATAATTATGTCAGAGCCCGACGCTGGCCCTTGCTCTAATCCTTCGCGGGTCATTAACAATTTAATATTTTGGTATTCGCTTTCATCAACCGATACAACGTTGCCATCTAGTTGATATTCAATTTGTTGCGCATCTAAAAAGTCAAGCGTTTGAATAAGCTCTTCAGTTTGCATTTTACCTAACGGACGCATATCTGGCTGACGAGCCCAAATAATAATGAAAATCGCGATAGCTAAACAAATAGCCAATGCTATAACCAATGTTACTTGGCGCAATACATCAACACCATTTAAAGCACTTAAGTAGCCTGACTTTTGTTCTTGTTGATCATCACCACCACTTTGGTCGATACCGCCGCCAGCAAGTGCTAGGTCTGTAGATTGGTTAGATTGCGCCACAATAATTCTCCACTACCTAATTAAACAGGCATGTTCATGATTTCTTTATAAGCTTCAACAAGTTTATTACGAACCTGTACTGTAGCCTCAAAAGCAACTGACGATTTTTGAGAAGCAATCATCGCCTCAGCAAGCGATACACTTCGATCACCCATTTCAACCGCTTTTACTTTTTGACCTGCATCTTGCTGTAAACCGTGCACTGTATTTAGTGCATCACTTAGCATGTCGCCAAACTGGGAAGTAGAAGTAGGCTGAACTTGAGTCGGCAATTTATTTATTTGATTATTACGGCCGGCTTCTAAAGCCATTGATTGCATTTCTTGAAATACAGCACTGTTTTGAATTTTCATAATTTATCTCTGACACGCAGTGAACTCTTACAAGTAATAAAGCACAAAACATGCCAAATAATTAATTGTTAAAATACATGCAGTTAGCTTTAAATTATGTGAGTCAGAGTTTTGACAACCCTAAGTTCGCAGCGCAAACTTAGGGTTTATAGGAGGTTATGCAGGAAGTGAAATACCTAAATCGCGCATTTGCGCTAGTTTATAACGTAAAGTTCGTGGGCTTATGCCCAACGTTTCGGCAACGTCTTTACGCTTACCTTGGCAACGTGCAAGGGTTTCTAAAATAATGCGATGCTCTTTGTCTTTAAGCTCATCTTTATAGCTACCGGTATCTGCTGCTAGTAAACCTTGTTTAGGCTCATCCTCGGCATGCAATTTTTCATCGTAGTATGCCGAGCTTAGCGTGCTTTTATCAACGCCTTTATTTACGTGAGCCACTTCTGTTGGCGATACTGTTTGCGCCGGTGCCAATGAAGGCTCCATAACAAAGTTATTAGGCGCTAAGTTTTCGATAAAAATAGCATGCTCGTTTATTGTATCGCCACTTCGCAGTATAAGCGCACGTTGTATAACGTTATCAAGCTCGCGTACATTTCCAGGCCACGCGTGAGCCAGTAACTTTTGCTCGGCAGCTTTATCTAAATACGCCATGGGCTCTTTGCTTTTACTTATATGACGCTCAATTAAATGCTTAGCCAATACAATAATATCGCCAGGGCGTTGGCACAATGGTCGCCACATTAGTGGAAAAACATTAAGCCTGTAATATAGATCTTCTCTAAATTGGTTTTCAAACACGGCTTCTTTTAAATCACGATTACTGGTTGCCAAAATACGTACATCGAGCTGAATTGTTTTACGCCCCCCTAAACGCTCAACTTCACGCTCTTGCAGTACGCGTAACAGCTTAGCTTGTAGCCCTAAGTCCATCTCAGTAATTTCATCAAGTAAAATAGTCCCGCCTTGTGCTTGCTCAAACTTACCCGGACATGCTTGAATCGCGCCCGTAAAAGCCCCTTTTTCGTAACCAAATAAAGTAGCTTCGAGCATGTTTTCAGGAATAGCCGCGCAGTTAATCGCCACAAATGGCTCATTACAGCGGCTCGACTTATCATGAATATAACGAGCGAGTACTTCCTTACCTGAACCACTTGGGCCAAGTACCATTACACTTGCATCAGAGCGTGCTACTTTACTCGCAAGCTCCAATAATTGAATACTAGTTGGGTCGGCAACAATAGGTCCGTCGGTTTCTTTTGCTTTTTCAGGCAAATAACGGCTCACCATATTTAACAGCACTTCAGGTGCAAATGGTTTAGCCATGTAGTCAATTGCACCTAGGCGCATGGCTTCTACTGCATCGTCAATTGTGGCGTACGCCGTCATCATTAATACAGGTAAATCAGGGTGGTTTAATTTAATACTGCGTAGTAAATCAAGTCCACTCATTGCGCCCATTTGCACGTCGCTTACAACAAGCGAAAATTGATCTTTTTTAAGCAATATCATTGCTTGCTCAGCACTGTTAGCTGCAACACATTCAATGCCCGACATTTCAAGGGTATCTATTAAGGCTTCACGAAGCCCAGCGTCATCTTCGACAACTAAAATAGTGTTACTCATAATGACCCCTCTAATTTAGATGCTGCCTTAATAGGCAGTAACAAGCTAAAGCAGGCACCACCATGCGTATTATTAGTCACATCAACACGGCCTTGGTGTGCATTAGCAACCGAACTCACTACAGCAAGCCCTAAGCCTGTGCCCTGACTTTTTGTAGTAAAAAATGGTTCAAAAATTTTATCGCTTTGGCTTAAATCAACACCTGGGCCATTGTCGCTTACACTAATACGAACCATATCTAAATCTTTTAAATCTCTTTGTGCGCTAATTTTTACTTTTGCACCGCCACCAATAACTTGAATACTATTGTGCACAAGATTTTGAATAGCACTGGCCAATGCCGTTTTATTACCAACTATCTGTATATCGGGTTCTGGTAAGCTTACATCCAGTTCACTTTCATTAAGTGCGACCATCGCATCAGCACCTGCTTTAACTTCTGTTAAAAGCTGCTGCATTGAAACTTGCTCAACCACTTGCTGATCGCCACTTTTAGCAAATAACAGCATGTCGTTTACTTGAGTTTCTAAATCTTTTAAACGCGACATTAACTTTGTTTGAAAGTTATCGCGAGAAGCTTCGGGTAAGCGCTTTGACCCTAAATTAGCAGCGTACAGCATAGCGGCTGAGAGCGGCGTACGTACTTGATGCGCTAATGACGCAACCATTTTACCCAGCGCGCTTAATCGCTGCATATGTGCAACACGCTTTTGTAAGCGGCGAGTTTCGGTTAAATCCGTCATTAAAATAAGTTGCCCAGGCTCTGGGGCTAAAGCAGTAATATCAAGCTTTATTAGGCGCCCGTCTTTTAAGGACACTTCATGACCGTCATCTTGATGCGGCCTAAAAGAGCGCTGAATAACATTAAACCAGCGTTCACCTTCAAGTGGCTCGCCAAGCATATCAATCGCTATTTGATTTGCTTTTGCAATCAACCCTTTGCCATCAAGTACAACCACGCCTGCTGGCATGGTATCAACCAAATGCGAAAGCCAACTTGCTTGCTTGCGCAGATCGCTTAATTCACCAATGTACTCCTCTTGAAGTAAACATGGGTTATACTGATTTGCAGAAAAATACTGTGGTTTAAGCACGCTAGCAAGGGCCATAATCAAATCTCGAATTGATGTAGATACATGTCTAAATGCACGATTTATACCAAAATTTATTTACATACTTATCATTAAGTTACATCAATAATTTGAGCGACATAAAAATGACGCACGCAAAAAGGAATAATAATGAGTGAGCAAATAAAGTGCCGTTGCCCGTGGCTCGACACTACTAAACCCGACTACGTTATTTACCATGATGAAGAATGGGGCGTCCCCCTTTATGATGATACAAAGCTGTTTGAATTTATCACTCTTGAATCCGCACAAGCCGGCTTGAGCTGGTACACAATTTTAAAAAAACGCAGCGGTTATAAAAAAGCATTTGCTAATTTTGATGTAAAAAAAGTAGCACAATTCACACAAGATGATATTGAAAGATTAATGCTTAATGAGGGTATTGTGCGCAATCGCTTAAAAATTGCGGCAACCGTCAATAACGCTAAACGCTTTATAGAAATACAAAAAGAATTTGGAAGTTTTAGTAACTACCAATGGCAGTTTGTGGGTAATAAGCCGATTATAAGTAATTTAAATAACGTTGAGGACTACCCAGCAATTACAGAGGCATCAACCGCATTTGCGAAAGATTTAAAAAAACGGGGTTTTAAGTTTTTAGGCCCTACAACGGTTTACGCTCATATGCAGGCCTGCGGTATGGTTAACGATCACAGTAATGATTGTTTTAGAAAAGAAGAAATTATTAAGGCTTTTAGTGGGTAAGTGATTTATAACCATAAAAGTGATTTGTTCACAAAGAGGTTAAGAGACGCTGCGCTTTAGAGAAGTGACGCGTAAGTTGACTATGGTTTCTCATTTACCTTCGTTTTTCTCTTTGTGAAATAACGTTTTATTTAAATGATTAAAAGTCTTGTTTTTCACGCGAGCAAGTCTAGCGTCTACAACAAAAGTAAAAACCGTGTAGGTGCGAATTTACTTCGCGCCCTTGCTAATATTTTTAAGTAAAGTGCGGTATAAAACCGCACCTACAAAACGAGGGGTTATTTATCTACTGTGTTTGGCCAATTTATAACTAAACACCGACAGCTGCTTTTAAACCTTAATCTCTTGAAAGATTATACTTTTTCATTTTCTCAACGAGTGTTGTTCTGCGAACACCTAATATTTCGGCTGCGCGAGCTACAACGTAATCATAGCGCTCTAACGCTTGGGTTATTAAGCTAATCTCAAGCTCTGCTAAATAATCTTTAAGTTCAATACCATCATCAGGCAATAGCCCACTACCCGTTTGGCTAAACTCAGCATCTGGCTCACTTTCGTAATCGCTAAAACCGGTGCTAAATATGTCGTTAAAAGCGTCTTTTTCCATTAACTCTTCAGGGTATTCTGGCTCGTAGGCTTCAACTTCAATGTAACGATATTTATTAGGTAAATCGGGAATATCAACCACTTTTTCAGGAAACATAATAACCATACGTTCCACTAAGTTAGCAAGCTCACGAATATTACCAGGCCAAGCATGTTCTTTTAAGCTCTCAACTGCGCGCTCGGTAAACTTAGCGGTAGAACCTGTTTGGTCGTTAACACGGCGCATTAACTCTTTTAAAAGCAGCGGAATATCATCAGCACGTTCACTCAGCGATGGGTTTTCGATAGGAAATACATTTAAGCGATAATATAAATCTTCCCTAAAACTGCCCTCTTCAATCATTGTTTCTAGGTTACGATGCGTGGCTGCAATAACGCGTACATCAGCCTGAATCGCCTTTGTACCACCAACACGTTCATAACTGCGTTCTTGCAATACTCGCAGCAACTTAACTTGCATTTGCAGTGGCATATCGCCTATTTCATCTAAAAATAGCGTCCCGCCTTGAGCTAGTTCAAACCGCCCTTTTCGAGCCGATATAGCACCAGTAAACGCGCCTTTTTCGTGGCCAAATAGTTCACTTTCGAGCAGCTCAGCCGGAATAGCACCACAGTTAACTGGTACAAACGGTCCATTAATACGCTTTGAAAGCAAGTGTACATTACGGGCAACCACTTCTTTACCTGTGCCTGATTCGCCTAAAATTAAAACATTAGCATCGGTTTTTGCCACTTGTTCAATTAAAAAACGCACATCTTTAACCGCATCGGTTTCACCAACAAGTCCGTCAAAGATTTTATGCGGTTTAGTATGCTTATGCTCATTAGGCAACATACGCTGATACTGCTGGCAATCGTGAAGTAACTGAGTTGTCACTTCATGACTAAATGGCTCGCAAATAAGCCCCACCACATTAGCGATACTTAATAATGGTTTTAGCGTTTCGCCAATTAATAAAAAGGGTAGAGTTGGATAGCGTTTAATTAAGCTTTCGTGGTCAAGTGATTGCAACGCTCCTAAAATAATCATGCATTCTTGCTGCTGATATTTTTTGCATTCTTGTTCAAAGCAGTCTTCGCTTAATAGTTCAGCAGATTCACCAATAAAGCCAAGTGAAGCATTTAATCCTATTGCGCGGTTGTTATTATTATCTAAAATCAAGATCATATTTAGCGAGCCGTACTTTCACTAATTTGTATAATTAGTTAAATTGTAAGCCAGTTCAGCATGGATGCAAGCAATAGCGGCAGTTTTTTGACATTAACGCCAAAAAATAGACGGACTAGTTAAGTCAATAATACTTAATAGTTAATCATTAAGTATGATTTGTAGTTTTAACTTAGTTATTACTCAGCGATTACTTAACGATTACCTAAATACAACCTAGCCTTAAAAATTAATTTACTCAGCAATAAAAATGCTATTGTTAGTAAATAAACTCAATTATAAATTTAAGTTGAAGTTAAAAATGCCGATACATAAATAAGCGAAAATGCTTGGCATTAATATTGCTTTATTCTTATAGAAGTATAAAAGCTATATTGATTTTTTATATAAGTTTTTATAATAGCTTTCACATAATTTTATTGCTTTAAATTTTAGGATTTTCCATGGCTCACATCTCAGTAAAAAAATACGGTCAAGTTCGTGCTAGTAGCATTGCCGAAATGACTCCTTACGAACAAATAAACCTTATATTTAGTAATATTATTGGCCGCTTAGCAGCAACAAAAGGGTTTATTGAGCGCAAAGAAATAGCTAAAAAAGGTGAGAATATTTCAGCTTGCATTTTATTGCTTGGTGCTCTGCAAGATGCACTTAATTTAGAGGTAGAGCAAGACCCTAGTATTTCTAACAATTTATTGGCACTTTACGACTACTGCCAACGCCGCTTAACGCAAGCTAACTTACACAACGACATTGAAGCAATTACTGAAGTATCAAGTATTGTTAAAGAAATTAAAGATGGTTGGAATAACATTCCGCTAGATCAACGCAGCCCTGCGGTTTAATTTAAATTATGGACTCGCCAACACCTTCAGAGCCACTAACTAACTACTCTGAGATCATACAAACACTGCTTAGTAAAATTGAAGTGTTAGTAAATGATGATAATGCAGACGAAGCTCCGCCTTTTTTAGACACTTTAAATGCTGAACTAAAGCAATGGTGTGAAAGCAGTGAAGGCCCAAGCGCAGAGCAATTAGAATTAATTCAGCTTCGTATAAATACTATTTTAGTAAAAGCAAATAGCGCTAAAAACGAATCGTCAAAAGCAATTATTAAACAAAAAAAATCTGGTAAGGCAATTAAAGCTTATAAAGCAGCCAATTAAAATTAACCTCAAACAGTAAATATAAAAAACCGTTATAAATAACGGTTTTTTTATGTTTTTGGTTTAGCTATTAAAACTATATGCTATTTATATATTAAGAGTTATCTCGTACAACCCCAGGCATATTTTCCAGCTGAGCTTGAACATACGTACTGGTGTTATTAAGGCTCGCCACTAATAAATCCATCGCATTATATTGAGCATACAACCTTGATGATAGCGACTCCATTTTACTGGCAAGGTCCAAGCGCTGGTCATCTATGTCATCAAGTTGGTTTGTTTTACTGTCAATTCTGTTTTGAATAATACCGTCGGAATCGGTGTAAAAGCTTAACTTTTCGTCAAACGATTGTGCAAAGCCATCGTCATCATCACCTACAAAAAACTGCTGAACTAAATCTACATCGCTTGCTATTTTTTCATTGAGTGTTTCTGTATTTAGCGTTAAAACACCGTAGCGGTCTGTTTCTACACCTAATTGCGAAAGCGATAGTGAGTTGCCATCACCTAAATCAACGGGATTTGTTATTTCACTACGAAGCTTTGACATAACTCCTCTAAGTAATGAGTCTCCTGCCATAACCCCCGCGCTACCTTCGCCAGACGCACCTAATGTATTACTAAGCTCTAACAACTCGTTGTAACTTGAAATAAAACTATTTAAACCTGTTTTAATATTATTATTGTTTTCGGTAACCGATATGTCGCTTAAGTCGTCGTCAGTGGCATGCAACTTTTTGGCGGTAATATCCACGCCATCAATCACATTACTAAATTCATTAGTATTGCTTGATACAGTTAACGTGCCATCAATCGTTATTTGTGCATTTTGTGCAGCATTAACTTGCGTTAAATTAGTTGTGTGGTTAGCAGGGTCTGCGTCTGATACATCATAAGCTAATCGAGAAAGTCCGCCTGTATCAGTATTACTGCCGTCATCGTCTTGTACGGTAATTGTAATTGCGTTGTCTTCACCGGTTTCTTTACTAGTAAGTACTAAATGCTGACCGGTATCACTGGTAATTATAGTTGCAACTACAGAATCATTGCTATCACTGCCAGTAAAAGGACCGTTATTAATTTGGTCTCGTAAATCTTCTAACGTATTTGTAGCCGATAAAACAGTAGAAAAGCTATTTTCGCCAGAACCTATCGTAATTACGCCAGCCCCAATTGCTTCGTCTGCGGCAAATGCAGGGGATGATAACTTATGAGCCTGTGCTAATGCGTCTACTTTTACATTGTAACTGCCTGGCTGAGCGTCTTTATCTGAACTAATAGATATAAAATCATCATTACCCGAAGCGGTGCGCTTTTGATAATTATCACTATCTCCCAAAGCTTCCATTGACGTTTGTACTTTTTCAAGCGCAGACTTGAGTGCACCAACGGCTGAAATATCTGTAGTTAATTTGCCTTCAGTAGTATTTAAACGAGCTTCAGCAGGGGCTTGCTCAGCATTAACTAGCGCATCAACAATGTCTGCTACCGCTAACCCTGAGCCTAAACCATTAAACGTAATAGACATACCTTACCTCTTTAAATACTCAAAAATAAACTAACTCAATATTAGTAATGCAAACTACCGGTTAAACTGTTTGGTCAATTAAAATACCTGCCGATTCCGACAATTTAGAAACCAAACTTAATACTTCTTCAGAAGGGTACTGCTTGATAACTTCGCCGCTGTCTTTATCGAGTACTTTAATAACATCACGACCTGAATCTTCATCAACTTTAAATTGCAAACTACGGTTCATTTCGCCCATAAAGTCCTGCAATTGTTGCGCCATTTTTTCTAGCTGTTCACGCTCTAACGGCTGAGCAGTTACTTCTTGATTGTTATTATTGTATTGATTTTGCTGTAATCGTTGTTGATTTTGTGTATCAGCTTGCTTTACATCGTCAACGGCACGTTCAGTTAGCGGACTAGCCGCTTGAACAACTACTTTATGTTCACCCACTAGTGGAGTTGGTAATGTAACTTCTGCATTGGAATTAATAGTATTCATAACAGATTCCTATTTCTAACTTAATTAAATCAACAATAGCTTAGTTTATACCCTTAAACCACAAAAGGAGGTAGCTAAAGCCACCTCCTTTTTTGTAAAACTAATACTGACTTTATGTACTAGCTAACCATTAAGCTATTACTTTAACTTATTAACCTAATAAGCTAAGTGCTGCTTGTGGTAACTGGTTCGCTTGCGACAAAATTGACGTACCTGCTTGTTGCAATATTTGGTTTTTAGTCATTTCTGCAGTTTCTGTTGCAAAGTCGGTATCTTGAATACGGCTACGTGACGCAGAAACATTTTCTTGAATGTTTGCAAGGTTACTGATTGTATGACCAAAACGGTTTTGAACCGCACCTAAATCAGCACGCTGACTATCTATCTGTGCAAGTGCGTCATCAATTATAGACAGGGCATCTTGCGAACCAGTTGCTGTAGATAAGTCAATCTCATCAACACTTGCGAAAACTGCTGACGCTGTAACTTCAGTTGCACCAAAATCAGTGACCGCTAAATCTTCAGATGAAGTTAAAGTAATTCCCTCTTGAGCTGCCGCAGTGGCAGAAAGAGTACCGCCGACTGCCAGTGATACATCTGACGTAGCAGTATCCGAATCCGCAAAGTCAGCAGCAATAGTTACAGTACCCGCACCGCCCGTACCAGCAAAATCACTTAGCTCTATAGGGTCACCAGCGGCATTTGTAATTGTAATAGCCCCCGAAGACTCTGTTGCAGTGTAGCCATCTAGTGCATCTATCGCTGTTGCTAGAGTACCTTCTGAATCGCCACTTACTGAATCCCCGCCTATTTTAAATGAAATAGTACCAGTACCATCGAACTCAAAATTATCCAATGTTGCTACATTATTTTCTTTTTGGCCAACTACAGCTGACGCACCATGCACACTTGTTGTAGCATTAATTGCCTCTGCTTTTTCAGTTGCTGTTGCACCACTTGCTACAGTTACAGTGGTGCCGCCAATTACAACATCACCAGTGCCAGCACCATCAATAGTTAAGCTAGCCTTATTACCACCGATATCTTTAGCCGCAGTGCTTGTTAAACTAATTGATATTGTTTCGTTAGCATTTGAACCTACTTGGAATTGCTTAGTACCAAAATCACCATTTAGTAATTGCTGACCACCAAAAGAGGTTGTATCAGAAATTCGTGTTAACTCATCTTGTAAAGCGGTTACTTCTTTTTGTAGAGAAGCTCTGTCATCATCAGAATTTGAACCATTCGCTGATTGTAGCGCTAGTTCACGCATACGCTGTAAAATGCTAGTAGACTCTTGCATTGAACCTTCAGCAGTTTGCGCCATAGAGATACCATCGTTAGCATTTCGCTGCGCCACACCTAAACCATTAATTTGCGATGTTAAACGGTTTGAAATTTGCAGGCCAGCGGCATCATCTTTTGCGCTGTTAATACGCATACCCGATGATAAACGTTCCATAGAAGTTGCTAAGTCAGAACCTGATTGCGATAGGTTACGTTGCGCGTTTAGTGAAGATACATTTGTGTTTACTGAAATCATAATAAAACTCCTGATTACTTTCGTAATGTTGCTATTTTAATTTAACCAAGAGCTGTTACAAATGTATGCTCAGCTCCGTTCTGATTAAGTTAACGGCAGGAGGTAAATTATCTTTAGGAGTATTTTAAAAATAAATTAGTTTATTTGTTTAATAAAACGTAACCAACTGTTTTAAAATTAAAAATAGTTATTTGTTAATTTTTATAACGCATAAATTTATGCTCTAAATAATTTTTACTATCTCAAAAAACAAAAAAACGCACTTCAAGTTGAAGTGCGTTTATATAAACAGTGACTAGTAAACTAAATAATTAGCCACCCAATAAACTAATTGCTGCTTGTGGTATTTGGTTTGCTTGTGAAAGTATTGACGTACCCGCTTGTTGTAATATTTGGTTTTTAGTCATTTCAGCAGTTTCAGTCGCAAAATCTGTATCTTGGATACGGCTACGTGATGCAGATACATTTTCTTGAATATTAGCAAGGTTGCTAATTGTATGACCAAAACGGTTTTGAACCGCACCTAAACCCGCGCGCTGCTCATCAATTTGAGCAAGTGCATCATCAATTACATCAATTGCACTTTGTGAACCTAGCTCTGTTGTTAAATCAATATCTTTAACAGAATCGCCTGTGGCTGCAACAGCAACAGGACCAGCAGCGCCATCAGTTACAGTAAAATCAGCTTTTGAAGATAAGGTTATGACTTCTGCTGAAGTACCTGTAGCACTAGCTACAGGTGAAGTAGCTGTAGATTCCGTAACTGTTGTCGATGTACCAGCGCTATCAGTAAAAGTTGCGGTGCCTGCAGTTCCACCTGTAGTCGTTGCATCGGTATCATCATACGCGCCAAATACAATATCATCCCCTGAAGCTTTGGTTAATACAATATCAGTGCCGTCTTTAGAAGCAACTATACTTCCATCGCTAAATGCAGCATTAATTGCATCTACAGTCGCATCGAGATCTGCTCCACCAGTAATAGATACAGAGTCTAGTTCAAATGTATCATCTTGAGCAATACCTGAAATTTTCGCAGTTGTAACATCAGCAACTGCTGCTGTTACACCATGGTCACCTGTTGTTGCATTAATCGCAGCCGCTTTACCGGCTGCGTCTGATGCACCTGAAGCATCCACATCGTAAGTTTCACCATCTACTGAGAATGAAACGCTTCCAGCTGTAGTAGTGATGTTAGTAGTTGCTTCTTTTGAGCCTATATCTTCTGCTGCTGTGCTACTTAAGCTAATTGAGATTGTTTCATTGGCATTTGCACCGACCTGAAAATTTCGTGTGCCGTATGAGCCGTCTAATAATTGCTGACCTCCGAACGATGTAGTGTCGGAGATTCGCGTTAGCTCTTCTTGTAGGGCAGACACTTCTTTTTGCAATGCATCACGGTCTTCAGCTGAATTTGAACCATTGGCAGACTGCAAGGCAAGCTCTCGCATACGCTGTAGTATATTAGTCGATTCTTGCATAGCGCCTTCTGCGGTTTGCGCCATTGAAATACCATCGTTAGCATTACGCTGAGCAACTGCTAGACCATTTATTTGCGACGTTAATCTGTTTGAAATTTGTAAGCCGGCTGCGTCATCTTTAGCGCTATTGATACGCATACCTGATGATAAACGCTCCATTGACGTTGCTAAGCCTTCGCCAGATCTTGTTAGGTTACGTTGTGCGTTTAGTGACGACACATTAGTATTTACTGTTAATGCCATTTTACCATCTCCTAGGTTTAAACAGAGTGTGGTTCAACACGATTTAACAGGAACCACTGTTCGATAATTTCTTACAATAAGAAAAGCATTTACTGTGCCAACTTTAATTTATTTTTAAGTGGCTGTTTTTAAATGTAAATTAATGGCTTCATGGGAGTTGTAAATAAAGAGTGAAGTTATTTAGAAAGGAGTGACATTTTTTTGCCGCAATTTTGTAGCCAGTTTTTGCCGCAAAGTATTGCCGCTTTAAAGTAGGTAAAGCGGCAAGGTATTTCTGCTTATAATCTGCTTATAATCTGCTTATAATCTGCTTATAAGTAATCGAATAATGAAAGGTTAGTTAAACGGCCAAACGTGGCTTGTGACGCTTGCAGTGCCGTTTCTTGTTTAGTCAGTTCGCTAATAGCTTCTGCCATATCAACTTCAACTAAGTTAGAGCGATTACTTTTATTTTGAATATCGAGTGCTAAGTTTGAATCGCTTACTCTTTCAAGCGCGTTCATACGCCCGCCTAAACTTGCTTGGGTAAACACAACTTGCTCACTGGCGTTTTGTAATTGCACTAAGCCATCAGCAAGTACTTGCTGAAAGTCATCACCCTCAAGTGTGCCGTCATTTAAACCTGTAATAAGCGATTGCAACGTATTAAGTACGTTTTCTTTGCCTGGTTTTTCAAGGCTAAAATCGAGTTGGCCTGGTGCTGTGCCTTCAAATTCAATTTTCATACCTGCAAAATCGATAGGCTCATCAGTAACTTCACCTGTTACTGCGGGGGTTAATGCTGCGCCGTCTCGGTATATTTCGTAGGTTTGTGGGTCTGTTGCTGTAGCACCTGGGCTAACAAGTACGCTATATGTATTTGCGGTTGCTGAAGCTGTTGGGTCTGCGTTGTAATTTGCTTGATGAAACTTATCAAACTCAGCTTGGCCGTCAACATATACACTTGCCGCTGTAATAGAGCCTGAAACACTTGCCGTGTTAGATTCTACATTTAATCGCGCGTTAGTTTTTTCAAACGTATCAAAGCCGTTATCACTCGCTTTAATTGATACACCTTCAGCTATAGTTATTTGGTGTTGCCCTTGGTCACCATTATATGTGTACTCACCCGCCGCAGAATCAAACTGATACGGCTGCGTGCTGTCTTGATATCCTGAAAATATGAATTTTCCGTCTTCTGATCGGGTGTTCATTAAGTTAGCTAGCGTTTGTTGAATGCCACTAAGTTCTGATGCAATCGATTTTAAATCGTCTTTAGTGTACGCACCATTACCAGCTTGAATAGTGAGTTCTTGCGCTTGTTGAATATTACTATTTATACTTTGTAATACGCTTTCTTCAGTTTCTAGCCTGCCGGTAAGCTGATCGATATTTTTAGTGTATTGCTCATTAGTTTGTATTTTATTTGAATACAGCATAGCTTGCGAAATAGCAGCTGGCGCTTCTGAGGTGGTTAAATACTTTTCACCAGTTGTTACTCGCTCTTGAGCATTTGCAACACCTTGTTGGTTGTCGAGTATTTTATTTATGTTGTTTTGGTACATTAAATTATTAGATAAACGCATAATTACCTCGCCGCATTTAATAAGGTGTCAAAAATTTCTTGAGCTGCTGCTAAAACTTGTGCTGATGCTGAGTATGATTGTTGAAAACGCAGTAAATTTGCGGCCTCTTCATCAAGGTTTACACCCGATAGTGATTCATACCATGCCTCAGACTGCTCTGCTAATGCATTAAACGCACTACCGCTTGTTATTGCTTGACCAGTTATAACGCCTATATCACTCACTAACCCTGAATAAGCTTGGTTGAACGTTTTATGGTTGTCGGCCGTTGCTGTTGTTTCTACGTTTAAGCGTACTAATTCGCCATTTTGTAAGTCAGCTAATTTTAAACCATTACGGTTATCGTCAAAGCCGCCTTCGTTAAACTCAAGTGTAAAGGTGTCGCCTGTTGCTGGTGTACCTTCTATGTCAAAATCAAAACCATAATCGCTGTATGGCGTTCCTGCTTGAGATAAAACATTATTACCTGGCGGTGGAATAATAATTGTTGTTGCCGTATTATTTTCATCAGAAATTTGATATTCGTTTGCAGTGCCTGTTTTAACTAGGGTAATACCGCCATTGGTCAAACCGGGAGCGGTGGTAAAACCACCCGATGTCACGCTTGTTACTTCTCCCGCTGAAATAGTAGCGGTGCCTATATTATCTATACTGTTAGCAGTACGGATAGGTGAAGCTAATGCTAAATCTTCGCCGCGCCCGGTTGCAAGCGTTATGCTAGAAGCCGAGTCAGAATTAAGTTTAATTTGAAACTGATCACCCACGTTACCTGTTTTGGTTGTATCTATATTTAATTGTAGTCCGAAGGAGTCTTTTACCGTTGCTAATACTTCTGGTGTTGTAGCTGTTGCCGCTTGATAAGGGACTGCATTTCGAATATCGTCTGCATTTATGATCCCATCAGCTGGGATATCTGCAACTGATGGGTCACCTAGCGGCTCGCCTTTATTATCTACTGGTTGAATAGAAACCGATGCAGCACTCGTATAAGTAATAATAAAGTCACTGGCAGGTAATTCACTGCCTTTACCGGGCTCTACAGTTGCAGTCATACCAGCATCACCAGTATTCGCTTGATACGCATAAGCGCCAACGGTAGGTATATTAAAAATATTACCACCTAGCTGGCCTGTTGCATCCATACCCAATTTGTTTTGTTCGTTAAATGCATCAGCAATAGCTAAGCCCATTTGACCAATTTGGTTTTGCGCAGGGACTAATATGTCATCTCTAAAAGCAAGTAAACCGCCAATTTTGCCTTTAAGCTTGCTTACATCAACTTCAAGCGGCACTGCTTTGCCACCATTAACGTCAAGCGTGAATTCTTTAAAGTTAGGATCAGGATCCCCTGTCATCGAAAATAAGTTAAATGCGCCATTTTGCATAACAACCGCTTCGCCTGTGCCCATAAAAACGAGTTTTTCGCCATTTGGACCATCAAGCGTTTCTATGTCTATTAGCTCTGATAAGTCGCGTATTGCTTTATCGCGTTCGTTATAGGTAGAGCTCGCATCTGCGGCGTTATTAGTGCCATTAACTGCTGCAATATTTTGATTTAGCGTACTAATACTTTGAATGAGTGAGTTTGCTTCGTCTGAAAAAATTTCAAGCTGCTCGTTCACTACACTTTTTTGATCAAGCACGATGCCTGAAAGCCTATCCATTTGATCAATTAAGCTTTGCGCGTCGGTCATTACTAATGAGCGGGCAACGGTAGATGACGGCTGATTTAGTGCTTCTTGTACGTTATTAAATAAAGAGTTAATACCAGTTGATAGATTATTCGACTCTTCAGAAAAAATAGTATCAACTCGATTAGCCTCAGTAATAAACTGATCGAAAAACGATTTATTAGAGGTATCACGATTTAGCTGTGACTGAGCAAACTCGTTCAGTAATCGGTATGTTTCGCCTCGCCCTACTTGGTTATCAACCATAGTAGTAAACTCTGTACGCTCGCGCACATAGCCTTCGGTATTAACATTGGCGATATTTTTACTTGTCGTTTGCAATAGCTCTGAGCTTGCTCTAACTCCAGAACTGGCAATGTTTAATAAATTAAACGACATGTTACTCTACTCCTTGGCGGATCACGTTTGCCGCAATGTCTTTTAGCTGGCTGCTATTGAGCACTTTTTTTATTTTGCTGGCATAATTTGGATCGGTTGCATAACCTGCTTTTTGTAATGAATCTAAAAAGTCGTTTGGTTTTGCTGTATTTTGTAATGCTTCTTGGTAGCGTGGGTTTTGCGTTAAAAAATCAACGAAGTCGTTCACGCTATCTTTAATTGAATCGTAGGCTCTAAAGCTGGCTTGTTTTTTAACGGGTGTACCTTGCTCAAACTCAAGCGTTACTTTGCTTGCTTTATCGCCTTCCCAGCTTTTATCTGACTTAATATTAAATAGGTTATTTGAACTGCCGCCGTCACTTTTATTAATAATGTGTTTACCCCAACCGGTTTCAAGTGCCGCTTGTGCAACCATTACCGCTGGGTTTAAACCAATTTTTTGCGCTGCAGTTTTAGCGTGTTCCCACACTGAACTTACAAACTCTTCTGCATTTTTAAATGTTGGGCTATCGATTTTAGACTCTGCAATATCGACTTTAGGCTCAGCAATATCGGCTTTAGTGTTATTAACGATAAGATCGGGTTGCTTATTTTTTTGCTCATGAGGAAGAGCAGATCCCACTTGTGTATCGCTGAAAATATCGTTGGTTGTTCTAAGTACAGAGCCTGGCATAAAGTTTTTAGACTCAGGCGATAACTGCTGAACAATTAAATCGGCAAGGCCTAACGAGCCATTTGAAGAAAGCTCTGTTGAAAGTTGCTGGTCGTGCATTTCTTCAAAAAACTTTACGCCACTTGAATTAAATGGGCTGTCTTTGTCTTCAAATGCTTCGTTAGCTTTGCGCATTCCTTTGAGCAGCATTTGCGTAAAAATAGCTTCAAATTGTGCGGCCGCTTTTTTGAGCGCAGCTTTAGAGGCATCAGTTGATGCATCGCCACTGGTTAAGGCTTCTTTACGAAGTGAATCTAAGTTGCCTAAATCAAAAAAGTTTTGTTTATCGAGGTGATTAGTTTCCATCGGCTTTTTGACACAAAATGAATAATGCAGTTAAAAATGCAAAAATTGAGCCACTACCGATAAAACAAGGGAGATAAAAATAATAAACTTAAGTTGCTGTAAATAAAAAGCCCTAATTTCAAAAACATAGGGCTTAAGTAATACGTTATTTATTGGCTTGAGTTATTTATATAACAACGAGCTGTCCGTTAATTGCGCCGGCTTCTTTTAGTGCTTCTAAAATAGCCATTAAGTCACCAGGCGCTGCGCCTACTTCGTTAATTGCGCGAACTAAATCGTCAAGGCTTACACCTGGATTAAATACAAAGGCGCGCGAGTCATCTTGATTTACATCAATAATGCTCTGCTGCGTGACAACAGTATCACCGTTTGCTAGCGGGTTTGGTTGTGACACGTTTTGTTGTTCTGCAATTGTTACTGTTAAGCCACCGTGAGTTATAGCGGCAGGCTGAAGCTTAACGTTTTTACCAATGACAATTGTACCAGTGCGCGAGTTAACTATAATTTTAGCGGCCATATCAGCTGGCTTAAATTCTAAGTTTTCGAGTGTTGATAAGTACGATACACGCTGGGATGCATCGCGTGGAGCTATAACACGAATAGAAACAGAATCAATTGCCTGTGCGCTATTTGGGCCAACTAAGTCATTAATTGTTTTTTCTAGGCGTTTTGCCGTTGTAAAGTCTGGGCGGTTTAAATTAAAAGTAATGTAATCGCCTTGCATAAATGGGCTTTCCACGGCGCGCTCAACTGTAGCGCCATTTGGTATACGACCAACTGTAGGGGTGTTAATTACAACTCTACTACCATCAAGCCCTTGTGCGCCTAAGCCACCGACAATTAAACTACCTTGTGCAATTGCGTACACGTTACCGTCTACACCTTTTAAAAAAGTTTGTAGTAAAGTACCGCCACGTAAGCTGCCTGCACTACCAATAGAAGAAACCGTAATATCGATTGCTTGCCCAGGCTTTCTAAATGCAGGTAATTCTGCATGCACAGCAACAGCAGCAACATTTTTAATTTTAGGACTTTGAGTTGAAGGTAGCGTAATACCAAAGCTGTTCAACATGCCTCTAAAACTTTGTTGTGTATATGAGTTTTGCTCGCCAGTGCCCGGTAAACCAACCACTAAGCCATAACCAACTAGCTGGTTAGAGCGTACGCCTTCAACCATAGACACATCTTTTATGCGCTCAGCACTGACGCTAAACTGCCAACCTAATAACACAACTAAACATAAAGCTTTAAGGCTATTCATGTTGTTACCCTCTAAAATGGAAACAGCGAACTGCTAAAGAAACGTGTAAGCCAACCAGGACTTTGCGCTTCTTGCGTTTGCCCTTTACCTGAGTATTGAATACGTGCATTAGCAATACGGTTTGATTCCACCGTATTATCGGCGCTTACGTCTTGAGGGCGTACTAGCCCTTCTAAACGAATAAACTCTTCGCCGGTATTAAGCGTTAGCCATTTTTCACCGCGAATAACTAAGTTACCGTTAGGTAAAACGCGCATTACATTAACCGAAATATCGCCCACTAAGCTGTTTGACTGGTTTGATTTTGAATCACCCGTAAACGACGAATCACTACCAATACCAAACTGAATGCTGTCACCACCTATATTTACAGGTAGACCACCTAATCCAATAACGGGGTCTAAGCTTGCCTCGGTTTCTTTGTCTGTTTCTGTTTTGGCGGCTTTTGTTGCTTGAGTAGACTCTTGCAATTTAACCGTGATTATATCGCCAGTACGTAGCGCTTTTTTATCAGAATATAAGTCGTTTGATGTATGAGTATTAAATAATGAACCTGTGGCTACCAGCGGCTCTAAAATAGGCTCGGGGTACATAGGAGCGTAGTAAGGGTCGTCCTGCACTACTTCACTATTTTGCGTAGACATACAGCCACTTAAAAATAATGTGCCCGCTGCAAATAAAATAATATTACGCATAATTCCCCCTACTCTATTAAAGCTGTTGATTGATGTAACTCATCATTTCGTCAACGGCCGAAATTACTTTTGAGTTCATTTCGTAAATACGCTGAGTTTCTATTAGATTTACTAGCTCTTCAGTTACATTTACGTTTGAAGTTTCGAGTGAGCCTTGAATAATGCTCCCTAACCCTTCAACACCCGGGTTACCTTGTACCGGCGCACCACTTACAGCAGTTTCGGTATAAAGGTTTTGACCAATTGGCTCAAGGCCCGATGGATTAATAAAGTCACTAATTGTTAGCTGACCAATGACCACGTTATCGGCTTGCCCTGCAACACGTACAGATACTTCGCCGTCTTGCGAAACCGTAATTGATTGCGCGTCATCAGGGACATTCATTTCTGGCTGAATAACGTAACCTGCGCCCGATGTTACAATTCGTCCATCGCCATCAGTGGTAAACTGACCATTGCGCGAGTAAGCAATATTGCCATCTGGTTGCAGTACTTCAAAAAAACCTTCACCAGAAATCATCCAATCTAGTGAGTTTTCGGTGGTCAACATGTTGCCTTGCGTAAACTCTTTTTGGTTAGCTACAACTTTAGCACCCGCACCTAACATTAAGCCCGATGGCATTTCGGTATCTTGCGATGAACGACCACCTGGTTGATTAATATTTTGATAAAGTAAATCTTCAAATATAGCGCGGCTTTTTTTGTAGCCTACGGTACTCGCATTCGCTAAGTTATTTGAGATAACCGATATATCGGTTTGTTGAGCGTCTAGCCCAGTTTTACTGATCCATAATGCTGGATTCATAATCGTGTCCTCACTTTAAAGTTAAACTATGCGTAATAACTGATCTTGACGCTCGTCAATTTCTTCAGCTGTTTTCATTAATTTCACTTGTAATTCAAATTGGCGCTGGTGGCTTATCATGTCGACCATTTCATGAACAGGGTTCACATTCGACATTTCAAGCGAACCACTTAAAACTTTTACATTGGCAGAGGTATCTACTGTTACATTTGCTTTTGGTCTAAATAAACCATCGTTACCTTTTTCGAGCTGTGAGCTATTTGCTTCTACCACTCTAAGCGTATCTATTTCTTCTAAAAAGTTAGCGGGAGCGCCCTGTGGTCGAACTTGAATAGCGCCATCTTGGCTAAACCCTATTTTTTCGACTGGGACGGGTAAAATAACAGGTCCCCCTTCGCCAATAACTTGACGACCGTGGCTGGTTACGAGCATGCCTTGAGCAGTAATGTTTAACGTACCCACTTTTGTGTAAGCTTCATTACCGGAGGCATCTTGCACAGCAAGCCATGCGTTATCGCTCATCGCGATATCTAAGTCGCGCCCGGTTTGAACAATGCCACCCGATACCATGTTAGAACCCGGACGCTCTTGCATTGAAAATACACGGGTAGGCAAACCTTCGCCAAACGCTTGCATAGAACGCGCTTGCGCAAAGTCGGCTTTAAATCCTGTTGTATTTGCATTCGCCAAATTATTGGCTTTAAGCGCAAGCCCTTGTAGGCTTTGCTTAGCGCCAGAGGCCGCAATGTAGACCATTTTGTCCATAGTATCGACTCACATAAAAAATCTCTGAACTTATAAATGCAAAATAGGTGCCAGATTAAATTTGACGCAACATTGGGAGGTATTTAGAAGGGCTTACAAAGAGGACTTATAAAAAAGGCTGCAAAAATGCAGCCTAATATATTTAATGAGGTTTAGCTTATCGAATCTGCAAAATACTTTGCTGAATAGTTGAGTTAACTTCAAGCGCACGTGAGTTTGCTTGGTAATTACGCTGTGCAGTAATTAAGTCTACTAGTTCATTAGTAAGGTTTGTATTTGATTGCTCAAGCGCTGATGAGTTAATTCCACCAAATGTACCCGAACCAGCTTCACCCGCTACAGGTTCACCTGAATCAATACTTTGCTTCCAGCTTGTATCACCCACTTGTGATAACCCTTGTGAATTTGGAAAACGTACCATAGCCACTTGGCCTAGGAATGTTGAGTCACCATTACTGTAAGAAGCGACAATTTTACCGTCTGTGCCAATATCAATTCCGGCTAAACGACCAACTGTTGAGCCATCTTGATCGAGTGCTTTTACTTCAAAACCACTTGAATACTGAGTTGGGATACGTCCTGCCGTGTTATTTTCATCGCGCCAGTTAAGCTCAATACCAGTACCAGGGAAAGTTGCACCATTGTCTAGTAATGTTGATAAACCAGCGCCAGAACCCGCTGGTAGTAATATTTCATCAAAAGTAGTTGTATTTGTATTTGCCACACCACCTGTTGTTGATGGCAAACCACTTGAGTTAAAACCTAGGGTAGTCAGTGGTGTATAAGGTGTCGTTGTTTGTTCTCCACCAGTTGTGCCATCAACTACTTTGCCATCGAGTGTTGCGTATACTTCCCAACTGTTATCTGTACCACCTGCTGCGGCATCATCTTCTTTAGCAAAAAAGTACTGTAAGATGTGCGGCTCACCTAGTGAATCATATACTGTTGTTGACGTAGATGAGTTATAAGTACCACTAGACGTAGGGTCAAAATCTAGACCTGATGGATCCGCCGTTGCATCTAAGTTAAACGACAAAAATACATTTTCTGTTGCGCGAGGAGAACCAGACGAATCAGGGATTTGAATTGGATCAGTTGTGCTCAAACTTACCGACGTTGTATCACCTGTAGATGAATCAACAGGGAATGCTTGTAAAAAGTTACCTTTTGCGTCAACCATAAAGTTATCTTGGTTAAGCTTAAATGCACCCGCACGTGTATATGTTAAATCTTGCGAAGATAAATCGTCGGTCATCGCAAAATAACCTTCACCAGTGATTGCTAAATCAAGTGAGTTATTTGTAAATTGCAGTGAGCCTTGGTGAAACTGCTGCGCAACCATGGTTGTTTGCACACCGTCACCATTTTTAGTCTTACCAGAGCTAAACACTGATGAAGCGTAAACATCGGCAAACTCAGCGCGTGACTCTTTAAAACCTGTGGTATTAACGTTTGCAATATTATTTGCCGTTACGTCTAAATCTTTTTGCGCGGCAGCAAGGCCGGTTAATGCAATATTGAAGCTCATAATTCACCTCTAACCTGTTAGTCTGTGGCCTGCTAGCAGGCGAAAAATACTAAAATTTATTACGCGATTTCTGCTACATCTGTCAGCCTAACCGCACCTTCTTTAGTGTTAATAATAATGCCACTTGAGCCATTAATATTAACGCTTTCAATGTTCTTGAATGTAGCAATGGGCAAGCTTGAAAATTCGCCGTCAGTACTTCCTTCGGCGGTTACTGAGTATTCACCTTCAGGTAAACGCTCACCGGCTTCATTTTTGCCATCCCACGCAAAACGTACTGCACCTGCTGATTGAGAACCCATATCAATAGTTCTCACTAGCTGACCTGATGCATCTGTCACTTTAATTTTTAAGTTATCAACGGCTTCTTCTGCCACTGCAGAGCCTCTGGCATCACCCGTTTCATTTAAATCCAGGGTGTTTGACTCAAGTAAAGCTTGCTTGCCAACAAGTGTTGATGCTTGCAATGCTGAATTTGATGTCATAGAAGACGCTAAGCTATCAAAATTTGAATTTAAATCGCTGATGCCTTGCGCCATTGTGAAACTAGTCATTTGCGCAATCATTTGATCGTTATCCGCAGGGTTACTGGGATCCTGAAACGATAATTGCTGAGTTAACAAAGAGAAAAAGTCTTCTTGTGTTAACGCATCACTCTCATTATCACTGGTCGCTACTTGCGATTCTTGCCAGCGTATAGAGTCTAAATAGGATGAAGATGTACTAATATCGTTACTCATAACCTACCCTCGGTTACCGCTGCCCTAGCAACAGTGTTTTACTTAGCATTTGCTTTGCTGCATCAGCAACTTGCACGTTTGTTTGGTAAGAACGAGAGGCAGAAATCATATTTGCCATCTCCTCTACAACATTGACGTTGGGTTTATAGATATAGCCATTTTCATCCGCACTTGGATGGTTTGGGTTATATTCAATTTGTAATGGTGCATTACTTTCAACAATGCCCAAAACCTTAACACCAACTGCGGAGCCCTGTTGGTTACTTACTGATGCTGAAGCCTTTGTTAGCTCAGCCGCAAATACAGGTTGGCGCGCTCGGTACGTTTTGTCTTGAGATGAACTAATGGTATTAGCATTAGAAATATTACTAGCTGTAGTATTTAAGCGAACGTTTTGTGCGCTCATACCCGAACCTGCAATATCGAAAACATTATATAAACTCATAATTTTTATCCTTGACTACCGAGAGCTTTATTCAGGCCTTTAAATTTACCGCTTAAAAATTGCAAGCTGGCCTGATACTCCATAGCATTCTGTGTATACAAGTTTCGTTCCACTTGTATATCAACCGAGTTACCATCACCTGTATCTGATTGATTTGGCAAACGAAATGATTCTGAACTGCCCATACTATGAGTACCTCCACCAATGTGTTTATCATTAGTTCTTACCATAGTATTGCCGCTTTGCTGGGTTGACCTTGCCGCTTTTAATGCAGAGGCAAAATCAATATCTTTTGCTTTATAGCCAGGCGTATCAGCGTTAGCTATATTAGTTGCAATTAATTCAGCTCGCTGTGAACGGATCAACATGGCTTGCGGATGCACACCTAATGCTTTATCAAAACTGATAGCCATAACCTTCTCCAAAAAATTGACTTACCCATGAATAAAGCAAAAAATAAGCCATTAATGTTAGGAAGTGTTATATTTTTATAAGACTATGTATCTAAATAGAAAAACGACGCTTGGTGCGTCGTTTTAGGGAAATGAATTAACTTAATTATTTCTTTTGGTAAATGATACCGGGGTTGCATCTAACCATATCAAATTCAGTACTTAGACCAGTTAGGGACTCTGACGCTCCTAAAAATAAGTACCCTTTTGGGTTTAATGCTTGTGCAAACTGATTAATAATTTTAGCTTTTATTTCAGGCGCAAAGTAAATAAGTACATTACGGCAAAAAATAATATCAAACTTGCCCATTAACGCGTAAGAATCAAGCAAATTCAGGTGCCTAAAACTAACTTGTTTTTTTATTGTATCGTTTACTTGTGCCATACCATTGCCGCTGTCTTTAAAAAACTTTTTACGACGCTCTGCAGATAACCCTCTGGCAAGTGCAAGCGCGTCATACTCTGCATTTTTACACATATCAAGCATGGTATTAGATATGTCGGTACCAATAATTTGTGCACCCATACGAAGCACACCAGGTTGCTTAGTATTAAATTCAGCTACTGACATAGCTATTGAATAGGGTTCTTGTCCTGATGAGCTGGCAGCAGACCAAATTTTTAAAGGCCTTCTTAAGTCTTTAAACTCAGGAAAAAGCTTATTTTGGAGCAACTCAAACGGGTATTGATCTCTAAACCACAACGTTTCGTTTGTGGTCATTGCATCAACCACTGCGGCTCTTAATTGCCGCTCGTGAGGCCCGAGAGTTTTACTAACCAACTCCGATAAAGATCCCACATTAAATCGAGTCATTAACGGAGCAAGTCGGCTTTTAACTAAATACTGTTTGTTTTCACCTAAAACAATGCCGCATTGCTGCTCTAAAAACGAACGAAACTGGTCGTATTCACTTTGCTGCAAATCTTTATTATTCAAGTTAGTAGCACCTATTTTTGTTAATCACAATGAACCCACTTTTTAACTGCTGTTGCTAATTCGTCTGGGTTAAATTTAGCAATAAAGTCATCTGCCCCGACTTTTTCAATCATAGCCTGGTTAAAAACACCACTCAGAGAGGTATGCAAAATAACATGCAAAGGTGCAAGTTTGGGATCTGCTTTTATTTCAGCTGTTAAGGTATAGCCGTCCATTTCTGGCATTTCAACGTCTGAGATAAGTAACGCTACTCGCTCAGTAATATCGTTTTTACAATCAAGCTCTGCTATTTCTTTTAATCTTATAAGTGCTTCTTTACCATTTTTGGCAAGCTCTGTTTGCACGCCTAACGGCTCTAGGGCACGTTTAACTTGATTACGCGCAACAGCAGAGTCATCTGCAATAAATACGATACGTTCGCCTAAATCTTTTTGAATATCGCCACTTTGTGCAACTTCAGCACTTACTTCTGTGTTTACTGGGCAAATTTCGTTGAGAATTTTTTCTACATCGAGAATTTCGACTAATTCATTTTCGATTTCGGTCACTGCCGTTAAATATGAATAACGTCCGGCGCCTGATGGCGGTGGCATTATTTTTTCCCAATTCATATTTACAATACGTTCAACTCCGCCCACTAAAAACCCTTGCACAGAGCGATTGTATTCAGCAATGATTATAAAGCTGTCTTTAATGTTGTCGATTGGGCGCCCACCTACAGCCATTGATAAATCAATAACCGAAATGGTTTGACCACGAATATGTGCAACACCACGAATATACGGATTAGATTTTGGCATGCTTGTTAGTGGAGGGCATTGCAGCACTTCTCTCACTTTAAATACATTAATACCAAAACGCTGACGCCCTCTGAGCTTAAATAAAAGTAATTCTAGGCGGTTCTGCCCAACCAACTGTGTGCGTTGGTTTACTGAGTCTAAAATGCCTGCCATTCAAATCTCCTAAAGAAAACAAATAATACGGAACGATAATTGCTTTCTATTTATAAAGCTACATAACATCGCGGGTGCGTCTACTTTTTGACGCAAAATATTTATACCCTGTTTGAAACCATAAGCATAGTCGAAACATTATGAGTTTGTTAAAAAAAATCAGAAGATACAGTGTTTTTTATTTTGTTACTAGCTTGTGCTTTGTATTCCCTTTGCAAGCTAAAGTGTTTAGTAAAGATTTATTACAAGACATGGCCGTTGCTTATATAGCTAAGCAGATTGGTACATTGCAAAATACTAATACTCAATTAAGTGCACTGCCTTTAGATAGTCGCATTCCTGATCGTGTCTGTAATACTGAACTTGAATTATCAACATCCGATGAGCCACCATTTAACCGCCAAGTAACCTTACAAGCCAAGTGCAATGATGCGCAAACGTGGGCTCAATACGTTCATGTAAGAGTTGTTGAAATGGCTCCAGTTGTTGTTGCCACTGCTAATTTAACCCGCGGTGAAGTAATAACTAAATCGCATTTAAGTATTGAAATGAAACCAACTCACTTTGTACGCATACAGTACTTAGATGACCCCACAATGCTAATAGGCAGCAGAAGTAAACGAAATATTAGAAGTGGTATGCCAGTATTACTAAACCAAATTTGTATGGTGTGTAAAGGTGACTCTGTTAATATTTACGCTAACCTTAGAGGCCTTAGAATTAAAACCACAGGTATTGCTTTAGAAGACGGTACTTTGGGCGAACAGATACAAATAAAAAACAAAAAATCAGGTAAAGTTTTAAATGCGCGAGTAGATGGTGTAGAGTCTGTTCAAGTGAATATTTAATTTAGATTTATACTAAAGTATCCTACGTATATGCCGATAACATGGCATAAGTTGGGTAATATACGGGTTTATTATTATGGTTAATCAAGTTAATGGCAGTAATCAACAAGCTAATGCGTTAACAAATGCAAAGCAACAACAAGTTGATTTAAAAAAAGATAACGCAAATACACAAGCGACGCAGACTCCTTCGCCTAAAGCAGCAAGTGACTCTGTAAGCTTGACGCCGCAAGCGCAGCAATTAAAAACGCTTCAAGATAAAGCACAGCAATCGTCTGGCTTTGATAGCGATAAAGTTGCTGAGCTTAAAAAAGCAATAACCGAAGGTAAATATCAAGTGGACAGTGAAAAGCTTGCTAAAAACTTAGCTGATTTTGAGTTTAACGTGTATGGCTGATCATAATAGTTTAATTAGCGTAAAACTAAACCAACAAGTAAGTTGTTTAGACTCTTTGCACGCGCTATTAAACGACGAGCTTACTGCTATTGCCTCACGACGTGGTGCTGGTTTAAAAGAAATTACCCAACAAAAAATGTCTTTTTTAACTAAGTTAAGCACTCTAGATAAAGAGCTAAGTAAGCTAATTGCCAGTAACGATACACAAAACCCTGAAATATCTGAGCTAATAAGCCAAGTTAAAACTCAACTTGCGCAGTGCCAAAAACAAAATAATGTTAATGCTCATGCCGCTCGCCAAGCGCAACTAAGTGTTAAACAATTAAAAGAGATATTAATTGGCGCACCAACGTCAATGACCTACGACCAAGCCGGTAAATCTGTAAATACCGAGAGTAAACTGGTTCGTAATTTAAAAGCTTAAGCCCAAAATTTTACATTAAAAAAGCCTTATTGATTTATCAATAAGGCTTTTTTAATGTCCTTTATTCTTAAATTTCGTTATAAATAATATCAATTTTCTTAATAATGTAAGCCCCCTTAATAAATAATTAAGAGGGCTCTATTAATATTAAATATCCGTTTGATTATTACTACTTTCAATTAAGTGTTTAATCATCTCTTCCGATTGATTTTGTACATCAACCGCAGATGCTGCTGCATCAATGCTTCCCCCACTTTGAGCTGGAGTATAAGCAATTGCAGAGCCTTCTTCATCAAGTAGATTATTTAAAGCAACTAACTGCTCTGTTTCAGAGTCAATTATTACATCGTTTATGCTTAGTGGTTCTGCTTCACTAACTTCTACCACCTGCTCTGGCGTGCTTGCCATTGTTCCTACATTTGCTAAATTGATGGTTTCGGTGTTTAACACTTCATCACCTTGCGTATCACCCAATGCTGACTCTTCGCTAAATGATGCTGGCATAATGTCGCCAGCACCTGAACCTGATTCAGAGGTGTAAATATTGCCGGACTGCTCTACCTCGTTACCCGTATTTTTAATCAAGTAGTTTCCGACTTCATCAACAGTAACAAAATAATATTGCTCCCCTCCACCAATGTTTAGGTTGGCTAAGTTTAAAAACCCTCCCCAATCTCCATTGCTATCTGAAGTAAAGCTGCTTGAAAGTTCTAATACATCTAAATCTAGACCGAGTAAGTCAATGCCTAATAACGAAGAGCCAATAATGTATACTTCAGTATCTGGCTCTGTTGTCCCTTCAACTGATGGGAGTAAAATACCTAATATTCCTGAACTAAAATCAGTAACCTCAAAACCTATTGGCGTGGTATCAATAACCAATCCAGATAAACTACCGCTTGATGTTGTATTACTTGATGCATCAGTTGCGACAGCTGTTACAGTATAAGCCCCATCAGCTAACTCCGTATCCGGTGAAGCACTCCATTCACCGGATGCGTTAGCAGTTACCTGTTTAGTGACTTCTGTTGCACCGCTAAAGGTGACTAATATAGTTTCACCTGCGCCAGCAGTCCCTGTAACAAGCGGATTTTGATCTGCGGTTAGCTCTAACCCCGAGTCAATTGTAATACCTGAGTCAATTGCGCTACTTGATGATTGCGTACCTGTATTACCTGCGCTATCAGCAATGCTTACATCTACGCTGTAATTACCCTCAGGAAGTACTTGTGTAGAGGTCACGCTCCAAGTTCCATCAGGCCCAACTGTTGTTTGAACATTATGAGTGGCACCAGCTGAATCAGTAAACATAACTATAACATTTTGTCCTGCAAAGCTTCCAATTACTGACCCCGTAACAGTAGGTGTTGTATCTTGCCCTACCAATATTGGATCTATGACTACAGTTGGCGCTGTGTAGTCTGTGCTTGACACCATAGTATCGCTAGCAGAATTACCCGCTGTATCGCTTATTGATGCTGTTGCACTAAAGCTACCTTCACTAAGTGCGGTGGTAGCTGTGACTGACCATGTGCCATCGCCTTCAACTTGAGCGGTAATAGTTTGTGAATCGTTATTATCATCAGTAATAACCACACTCACATTTGTACCTGCTGGTGCATCACTTATACCTGTTATAGTCGGTAGCGGGTTATTGGTTACAGGTAATTGATCAACTTCAACTGTTGGTGGTGTTAAATCAATTATTCCACCAAGACTTGTAGAGCTTGAAAGCCCTAATTCTTCAACTGTAGCACTTACAGTAAAGGCGCCTTCAGCTAATGGTGTTGTAGGTATTAGAGTCCATTCACCGGCAATGGCTGTGGTGTTATATGTCGTTGCTGTACCGCTACTATCGGTAATAACTACCTGTACATCACCTGCTAATACATCCGTGGTACCTGTAATCGTAGGCGTTGTATCGCTTGTATCAATTATTGTGTTTATCAACAAACTTGGCAGGGTTGTACTGACAGTACCTATTTGATTTACAGTGGTTGTATTACCAACGCTATCGGTACTTATGGCCTCAACTGTAATTTCTCCTTCAGGTAATAAAGAAGCAATGACAGACCAAGTGCCATCTCCTAAAACAGTAGTAGTAACTGTTTGTACTGCGGCTGTTGAGTCAGTGATATTTACAGTAATTAAACTCCCTACTTCCTCATCGCTAGAGCCTGTAATTGTTGGTGTTAGAGTATTAAGTACTCCGAACGCATCTATTTCTAACGCTGGCGGAATGGTGTCTATAGTTACTTGTTCAATGGCTGACTGCCCAGTATTACCTGCGGCATCAGTAATACTCGCATACACATCATAAACACCATCAGATAAGCTGGTGGTTACTAAAGACCAAGTACCATTACTACCAACTACAGCATCAAATACTGTTTCATCACCATTGCTACCAATAACAGTTACGTCAATGTTTGTACCTTCAGGCTCTTCCGATGTGCCTGAAATAGTTAATAAATCGGTATCGCTAATGCTCAGTGGTAAAATTCCAACTACTGGTACTAGCGTATCAACGACGAATTCAAGCGTATCAGTTACTACATTACCTGCTTCGTCTGTAATACTCACATTAGCAACGTGCTGCCCTTCAGTTAGTGCATCTACCTCGAGTGAAAATAACCCAGCTGCATTAACCGTAGTGGTTAAAACTGAACCTCCATCAAGTTGTATTTCAACAACACCATTAATTAAATCGCTAGTCCCTTGAATAATTGGAGTAGAATCTGACGTTGTACCAATCACTTGCAAATTAAGCGTTGGCGAGATGGTATCTACTACACTGCTTAGCAGCTGTGTAGCTGTGATTCCGACTTCACTTAATACATTTACAGTTACAGTAAACACGCCCTCAGCAAGTGATTGAGGAACCTGTACAGCCCATGAATTATCTGCCTGCACTATGGCAACCAAATCTTGTGCTATGTTATCGCTATCTACCACTCTCACTAGCACTTCTGTGCCTGGGGCTTGGTCGGTCGTACCGCTAATTATTGGTAAATCTCCCTCGCCAGTTACAAAGTCAACCACCGCATTAAGTAACGGCGTTGAAGCATCTACATCTGCAGTCGTAATAGTGGTGGTGTTACCCGCTTCATCAGTTGCAGAGGCTTCAACAACTGATAGACCAATAATATTAACCGCTAGGCCTAATAACTCCCAATCACCATTTGCATCTGTGGTTACATCGTATGTTAAATCGAGTAAATCACCTGCAAGCTCTAGAGTAACCGTAACGGTTTTACCTTCGCCCAAATCAGATGTGCCAGATAAAGAAACCAACTGACCTAATAGGAACGAAGGCACAATTGTTAGCTCTGGCCCAACTGTATCTACCTCACCGCCGGTTTTATTGTCGACCGAAGTATTGCCCGCAGCATCGCTAATAGTTGCACTAACACTGTAAACACCGTCAGCTAAAATATTATTAGCAGCGGCTTGCCAGTCTCCATTGCCATCGGTTTGAACGGTCATTTGATGAGAAACTCCAGCTGAATCCGTAAACGTAACAATAACGTTTGTATTTGCTTCGTTAGATGTGCCTGTAATTAGCGGTGTGCTATCTTGGGTCAGTACCAATGAACTTTGATTAATACTAATTTCGGGAGCAATTGTATCAATAGTTGCTGTATTTGTTGCGTCCCCGGTATTACCCGCGCTGTCAGTAACAAATACTTCAACTGAATAATCTCCTTGTGATAGAGAGCTAGTTGCCTCTACAGACCATACACCACCCGTTTGAACTGTTGTATTTACAGTATGCTCATTACCTTGTGCATCAGTGAATACCACTGCAACAGCATCACCCACATTGGCACCTGTCACACCTCCAGAAATACCCGGGGTTAGGTCTGTACTTCCAACAATATCGTTAATAGTCACAACAGGTGCTGTTATATCAACTTCCCCTGTAATACTTGTGTTTACAGGATTACCTGCAGTATCTGTTGTTGAAGCTAAAACCGTGTAAGTGCCCTCGCTCAACTCTGTACTTGCAGCGACTGACCATGTGCCGTTTGCACCAACAGTAGCATTAACCGTTTGCTCTACACCTAAGCTATCTGTAATTAAAATAGCGACTATGGCGCCTTGTGGAGCTGTAGTTGTGCCTGAAATTGTTGGCGTTGTATCATTTGAAATTGTAAGCGGTGTAATATTAAGGGCTGGTGGAGTTAAATCGATAACACCGCTACCTGTTGTATTACTCGTTAAGCCTCCTTCAGTTACACTTGCCGAAACAGTAAATTCACCTTCAGGTAGAATATCTGTCGCATCAACACTCCAGATCCCACCTACCACAGTTGTAGTTACAGTATGTGAAACGATATTAACGTCAGTTATAACGACTGTGATCACCGAGTTATCTATTGCACTACTTGTGCCTGATATTGCTGGTGTTTGATCGTTCGTATCAACAATTGTATTAATATTAATTGTAGGCGCATTGGTATTTAAAGTTGCGGTACTATTTGCAACTGATTCATTCCCTGCGGCATCAGTAACACTTGCAGAAACTGTAACTTCACCATCAGTTAGTACATCTGTAATATCTACAGTCCAAGCACCTCCTGCACCAACAACAGTTGTGTAAGTCTCGGTACTATCTGCATCGGTCACAGTTACTGTAATACTCGTGTTTTCAGGTTCATTGGATGTGCCTGAAATAGTTGGCGTGCTGTTATTAATTGTACCTAATGCATTTATAGTAATACTTGGTGCTTGAGTATCAACAAAACTCGAACCTGTATCGGAGCCTGTATTACCAGCATCATCGGTAATACTTACCTCTACATCATAATTGCCATCTGGCAAGCTTGGCGCTGTAACTTGCCAATCGCCGCTAGCATCAACTATTGCAGTTAAAGTATGTATATCACCGTTGCTATCTGTAATAACTATATCGACCACCGTATCCTGTGGTTCAGTTGAAGTGCCATTTATAACTGGTGTCTCAGTGTTAAATACAGTTATGTCATTAAGTACAATAACAGGTACTTGGGTATCAATTGTTAAATCAATAGTCGTGCTGCTGGTATTATTAGCGTCATCGGTAATACTTACTTGCGCCGTATAATCACCATCAACAAGTGCTACGGGGACATCTACTTGCCAATTGCCATCAGTACCCACTGTTGCTGTTAATGTTTGACCGCCGATAAGTATGGTTACATCAGCACCAATCTCATTACTCGTGCCTGAAATTGTAGGGGTTGTATCTATTGTCGCATTAACTTCGTTCACAATTAATGTAGGAGCAACGCTATCTATTTCACCTTGAGCCTGCTGCGTTGTTAAATTACCAACACTGTCTCTAACCTCTGCAACAACAGTGTATTGACCTTGCGCTAGCTCTGCTGGTACATCTGCAGACCAACTGCCACCGGCTTGAACTGTCGCAGTAAACGCTTGGCTTTCTCCTTCACTATCAGTCACGGTTATATTAATTACAGTGCCTTGCCCCATATCGGTGGTGCCGCTAATTACTGGCGTACTGTCATTAGATAAAGCATCGACACTAACGGTTAATTCTGGTGCTACGTTATCAAAATCAAGTGTATTGATTGTTCTGACATTACCAGCGGCATCCGTTGCACTGGCAGTCACATAGGCAAGGTTTAGTAAAGGTACTGTTATGTTTGCAAGCCCCCACGTACCATCAGGATTTGTTGTCGCTGTATAAGTTGCGCCAACTAACCCACCAACTAGGTACTCTGTAATAGTGATTACAGAGCCTCCTGGTAAATCAGAATCCCCCGAAAGAGAAACCAAATTTCCTAATAAAAACGATGGAATAATTTCAAGATCCGGAGCGGTTATATCCACTTCGCCAGTGTCTGTACCCGTGCCTGTGTTGCCTGCTGCATCGGTGATGCTGGCGCTGACGCTGTAATTACCTTCAGCTAATGTGCCTGTTGGTGTCGCACTCCAGTTACCATTGGCATCGGTTTGTACATCAATGCTTTGAGTAGCATTTGTTGCATCGGTAAACGTAACCGTGATGGTGCTGTTAGGCGCATCACTGGTGCCAGTAACCGTCGGTGTGCTGTCGTTTGTTAATAATGGCGCATCCACGGTAATACTTGGTGCAGCGATGTCTATTGTGCCGCTGCCTGTAATATCGGTGCTGTTGCCTGCCACATCGCTGATGTTAGCGGTGATCGTGTACGGCCCTTCTGCAAGTGCTGTTGGCACTTCGACTGAGAAGTTGCCATCAGCATCTACAGTGGTGGTAAAGGTTTGTGTATTGCCTTGATCGTCGACTACGGTGAAGTTAATAACCGTGCCTTCAACGGCATCACTTGTGCCACTGAGTGTCGGAGTAATGTCATTACTTGAACCTGGATTCGTTAGGATCAATGTCGGTGCGGTGGTGTCTATTTCACCAGCGCCAGTAGCGGTGGTGTCATTGCCTGCTGCATCGCTCACGCTTGCGCTGATGGTGTATCCACCTTCTGCAATGGCTGCCGGTACAGGAATTGACCACGTACCATTAGCAAGTACGGTGGCGCTCATTGTTTGTGGTGTGCCACTGCTATCTGTCACTATAACCGTTACCGTACTGCCTTGCGGTGCATCACTACTGCCTGCAATCGTTGGCGTAGTGTCGTTGCCTACACCGTTGTTGGTAATAACAAGGCTCGGACCTGTTAGGTCTATCAGACCTGTCTCG